>CAVFUV010000184.1:0-4670 GCA_963625735.1 bacterium | reverse complement strand
CACATTTTCCTGCCGCCGTGCCTGTCGCAAACGCAATCTGCAGATTAAAGCCGCCGGTGTATGCGTCAACGTCTATCACTTCTCCGGCAAAATACAGCCCCTTGCAGATTTTCGACTGCATCGTTTTCGGATCGATTTCGTTTACCTTAACGCCGCCGGATGTTACAATCGCTTCTTCAATCGGACGAGCCTTTTTAATTGTAAAACTGAGATTTTTAAGAAGGTATACAAGCTCTTTTCTTTCGTCTCTTGTTATGCCGTTCGCGTGCTTTGACGGGTCTATTTCGCTCATCTCGGTTATCACGGGCACAAGCGATTTCGGGAGCAGTCCTCTTAAAATCGTCGGAAGTCCCTTTGTCGGATTTGCCGCTATGTCACGCAGAATTCTCTCGTCAAGCTTTTCTTTACTCAGTGCCGGTTTCAGGTCGACCGTGCATACATATCTGCCCGGTGTAATGTCTCTCATGTGAGACGAAGCGGACAGAATCATAGGCCCCGACACCCCGAAGTGCGTAAACAGCATTTCGCCGAAGTCACTGTAAACCTCTTTGAATTTCTCTTTATCATAGACGCTCAGCGACACATTCTTAAGCGACAGTCCCATGCAGTCCCTGCACCATGACTCCTCTGTTTCAAGCGGCACAAGTGAACCTTTGAGGGGAGTTATCGTATGCCCGACACTCTTTGCGAGAGCGTATCCGTCGCCTGTCGAGCCTGTGCCGGGGTAACTCATGCCGCCCGTTGCGATTATTACCGCATCCGCCGATATAGTCTGCCCGTCCTCGGTTTTTACACCTTTAATTTCATTGTTTTCGGTGATAAGCTCCGTTACACGCACGTCCGTTTTTATCTTCGCGCCGTTTGATTTTGCGAATTTTACAAGGGCATCGA
Organism: bacterium; assembly: GCA_963625735.1. Lineage (GTDB taxonomy): Bacteria > Bacillota > Clostridia > Oscillospirales > Acutalibacteraceae > RUG806. The sequence goes on along the minus strand of CAVFUV010000184.1, from coordinate 3,779 downwards.
CTATGTCAACCGCCTTGTCGGACTCCGGGAAAACTCTGTTCCCACGCTCGATTTTAAGCTTTACGCCTAAGTCTTCGAACATGTCCATAGTATCATACGGCATAAAGCGAGAAAACGTGCCGTACAGAAATCTGTTGTTGACGGGCACTGCGTCCATAAGCTCGTTTATGAGCGTGCAGGCGTTTGTCACGTTGCACCGCCCTTTTCCCGTTATCATGACTTTTCGTGCGGGTCGGTCGTTTCGCTCCAGCACCGTCACGTCAAGTCCTCTTTTTGCGGCATTCCCCGCCGCCGTAAGTCCCGCGGCCCCGCCGCCGACTATGATTAATTTATTCATTATATGCAACCTTCTTCTCGGAATTAACAATTAACAATTAACAATTAACAATGTGAAAAGTGGCCAGTATCCGGTATTCAGTGGCCAGTGGTAGAGGAAAACGCTATGCGTTTTGGATTGTAAAGGCTACGCAAAAGATTAGCTGACAGTTAAAAACGTGATTTGATTTTTGCGAAGCTTATAAAATCAAGTCCGCAGGACTTCCTTAGTTGCTGGATACTGGCCACTGGCCACTGGATACTTATTTTTAATGTCTATTTTATCATGTTCTCAAGAATACTTCAATTAAATATTGATTTTTTCCCGAATTGTATTATAATTGTAACGAAAATATTTTATCGGAGGGTATTACCATGTTAGTTTCAGCAGCTGAAATGCTCAAAGAAGCAAAAGCAGGCAAATACGCAGTAGGTCATTTCAATATCAACAACCTTGAGTGGACAAAGTGCATTCTTCAGGTTGCGGAGGAGCTTCATTCTCCCGTAATTCTCGGTGTTTCCGAGGGCGCAGGCAAGTATATGTGCGGTTTCGGCACTATCGCCGCCATGACAAAAGAAGTTATGAAATTCCTCGGCACAACCGTTCCCGTTGCTCTTCACCTTGACCACGGCACATATGACGGTGCCTATGCCGCTATGAACGCAGGTTTCTCATCTGTTATGTTCGACGGCTCAAAATACACAATTGACGAAAACATTCAGCGTACAACTCAGATTATCGCTGATGCCAAGAAGCTCGGCGTTTCCGTTGAAGCCGAAGTCGGCGCAATCGGCGGCGAGGAAGACGGCGTTATAGGCGGCGGTGAAGTCGCAGATCCCAACGAGTGCAAGCTTATTGCCGATCTCGGCGTTGATATGCTTGCCGCAGGTATCGGCAACATTCACGGCAAATATCCCGCAAACTGGGCAGGCCTCAGATTTGACGTTCTCGAGAAGATTCAGGAAAAGACAGGCACGATGCCCCTTGTTCTTCACGGCGGCACGGGTATCCCCGCAGACATGATTAAGAAGGCTATTTCTCTCGGCGTTTCAAAGATTAACGTTAACACCGAGTGCCAGCTCGCATTTGCGGAAGAAACCAGAAAGTACATCGAAGCCGGCAAGGATCTTCAGGGCAAGGGCTACGACCCCAGAAAGCTTCTCGCTCCCGGATGTGAGGGCATAAAGAACATTGTCCGCGAAAAGATGGAGCTTTTCGGTTCCGTAAACAAGGCATAAAATATGAACAATGCTTTTCATGCCGATCTGGCTGAAAAGCTCTTTCACGAAGGCTGCAACTGCTCACAGGCTGTTTTTGCGGCCTTTTGTGATGAAACGGGCTTTTCACAGGAAGACGCTTTTCGTCTGTCGTCCGGTTTCGGCGGCGGCTTCGGCAGAATGAGAGAGGTCTGCGGCGCTGTCAGCGGAATGACACTTGTTCTCGGCTGTCTTAAGGGCAACGACGATCCAAAAGACACCGCGCGCAAAAACGATGTCTACGCCATGATTTCACGCTGTATGAATGAGTTCTCCGATATAATGGGCTCATATGTCTGCCGTGATATTCTTAAACTGCGTAAGACGGAATATTCGCCGGTGTCAAGTGAACGAACCGCCGAGTTTTACCGCTCCCGTCCGTGTGTCGGGTGCATTCGCCTTGCGTGTGATATCGTCGATAAAGAAATAAACGGCGAAAATGCGGAATAAACAATATATTATTGTTAAAAAACTGTAAATAAAAAACACAACCCGAAATTTTTTCTTTATAGGAATTGAAATTTCGGGTTGAAATATGGTATAAAGTAACAGAATAGTGGGACTGTGCAAAAAAAACGGTGAAAAGAATCGGTTTCGCCGTCATATGCCGTCCCGATAAAAACAACATCGGCATAATATCTTGCCGAAAAACAGGAGGTCAAACAAAAATGAGGAAGGTTTTAACAAGAGCAATGTCGTTGCTTTTGTCGGCGTTCATGGTATTTTCCTGTCTTGTTTTTGCCGCGCCCGAAACGGCTACAAAAGCCGAGGCGGCTGCTGCGGGACAATACACATTTAAGGTCTCTCTTCAGTATATGAAGGGGGCTTCGTTAGGTTGGAGTAAAGGTGTGCTTGAGGTTTTCGGCGGTGACAACAACGGAACCGGATCATTTGATGCAACTAAATCCGGCACTGCAGGTGTGACGAAGGAAAATCTTTATATCAATAACAACTCCAATACCTGGTATGAGCAGGTTGCAGAGACAACAGTTAATTATTTCCCTACCACGATAAAGTATTGGTATGAGAAAAGCACACAACAGTATTTTAAGGTCAGAGTCAAGCTCTCTATAAAACATAGTGACGGTACTTGGGAAGAAATTCCTCTTACCATAACCCGCGGCAACTGCGGCGGTGACTCATGGGCATATAATGCGGGCAGTTGTACATCTGGTGATGAACAGGGTTATGAATGTAGCAGCAGTTCATACGGTGAATTTTATGCAACAGTTCAGTCCGATTATATGCCGAAGCCTACGACTGTAAGCTGGAACTCTTCATTTAGTAATGTAAAAGTTCCGAAGATTAATTCAAGTGATAATACATACACGAGCTCCGGCAGTGCTACCGTTTATGATCAGTATGGTGTAGAATGGTATGAAGAACCGAATTACGCTATTTCATCTTCAAACACACCTGTAACAACAAGTGAATCTATTACCGGAATAACAGTTAATTCCGATAAGTCCGACAGTGCAACACTGACTATTTCAAATAGTGCAAAGAAGTGGGTTGCTGTCATGGGTACAACAAGAACGCTTTATGTTAACGCATATTCCGGGACTGCCACACCCGCGGTTGTTTCTGTTCCCGTTGAAAATTGTGATGTTGATGTAACTTTTTACAGTGAAGGTCAAAAAGTCGGAACGGGGTCGACAATATACGGACAGAATGTTGCTGCTTATACACCTGCCCCCACAAAGTCGTCTGATGCAAATTATCACTACACATTCAGCGAGTGGGACAATCTTGTAAATATAACCGATGATTCGCACGATACAGTAAATGCGGTATATACGGCAACCGCTCACACAAACAAAGTTATTGAAACAATCGAGCCTACATGTATTACAAACGGTTCAAAGACCGAAGAATGCACAGTGTGCGGTTATAAGACAATAACAACTCTTCCGGCTAACGACAATCACAGCTGGGGTGAGTGGGTTAACACCTATACCGACTGCACAAGCAACGGCACAGCCACACGCACCTGCTCACGCTGCAACGAGACCGAAACAAAGTCGATAGATCCTCAGGGTCACGACTATGTCGCACATGACGCAAAGACTGCAACCTGCACAGAGGTCGGCTGGAATGCCTACAACACATGTTCAAGATGTGACTATACAGATAAGGTTGAAATCCCGAAGATCGCTCATACACCCGGTGCGGAAGCTACCTGCACAACAGCACAGACCTGCACAGTC
>CAVFUV010000183.1:0-4672 GCA_963625735.1 bacterium | reverse complement strand
CGGTGCAGGTCGGGGCTTTCGCTTCGTGGTTTACAAGGTCATGTCCGAGTGCGGCAACTTCTTCGGTGTATGTATCACCGCAGTTTGCTCTGTTGCAGACGAATGTCTTTACGCCCTTTTCGGTACAGGTCGGGTCGGTTGTTACCGTGCCGATATAGTTGTGACCGAGCACGTCAACATATGTGTCAACGTAGCTGTATCCGCAGACGGAGCAGGTGTGAGTGGTATAGCCCTTCTCTGTACATGTGGGTTCTGTCTCAACATCGGTGTATGTGCAGCTCTCTGTTACCGTGCAGTCGCAGTTTGCACACTTTTTGGAATGTGTTCCGTTATTGTTTGATGTGAACGCATCGGGAAGCGAATGAGCAATCATCGCAATAGCCGATGTGTACGTTGCACCGCAGTTATCTCTCTTACATGTGTAAGTCATAACGCCGTCGGCAGTGCAGGTTGCGGGAGTTGTAACAACGCCGCTGTCCCAATCGTGACCGAGTGCGTCGGTGTAATTCTTGTTTTCGGTAGCGTCACAGCGTGAGCACTTATAAATGTCGTAGCCCTTTGCCGTGCAGGTGGGGGCGACGGTGCCTGTTTTCTCTGTGTAGCTGTGACCGAGAGCGGCAGTCGCGTTATCTGTATATGTGTTGCCGCAGACTGAGCATGTATGTGTGGTGTAGCCGCCGTTCAGACAATCGGCGGGAGTAACAACACTTGTAGATGTGCAGGCGGTTGTTTCAACGTCATTGCATACCGAGCAGGTGCGTGAATGTGTCTTGTCGGCGTTTGCCGTGTATTCGCCGTATGAGTGGCCCGTTGCCGGAATTGCCGTGGCGTTCTGTGTAGCCGTGCAGCCGTCTCTTGTGCAGTGCTGAGATTTAAGCCCGGGCTGTGTGCATGTGGCGGCTGTGTCAACCGTGTACTCTGTCGCGAATGCGTGGCCGAGTGCCTCAATTGATACCTGTCCGTTAATTCCGCAGACTGCACATGTCTTTTTGCCGACACCGGCGGTTGTGCATGTGGGTGCGGTAGTAACTGTGACATCGCCCCATGTGTGAGCGGTCTTTGCTATTTCTCTGCTGTCGGTAGTTGAGGAGCAGCGTGAGCAATGACGGGATTCAGAACCCTTCGCCTTGCATGTCGCAACAACATCGACAGTGTATGTATCGGCGTAATCATGACCGAGTGCGTCGGTGGTCTTATCAAGCTGTTTCTGACAGCGTGAGCAGGTGTAGCCCTCTATGCCCGTTTCGGTGCAGGTCGCGGCTACGTCACGGGATGTATCTCTCTGCGGATCATGACCGAGTGCCTGAACAACCTGAACGTCCGTTTTTTCGGAGCAGTTAAGGCAGTGCTTTGACTTGCTGCCGGCGGCCTCGCACGTTGCGGCTGTGTCAACCGTGTATTCGGCAGCCCATGAGTGGCCGTTTGCGTCGCCGTATTCGGTCTTTGTCTCGGAGCAGTTTGAGCACTTATAATATGTTTCGCTCTGTGCGGTGCATGTTGCCGCCTTTGAGCCTGTCTGAGTCCATGAGTGACCTGTGGCATTAACCGTGTCGCGGGTTTCGGTTGCGTCACAGCGTGAGCATTTATAAACTGTATAACCGTCGGTTGTGCATGTAGCGGCGACAACCTCTTTAACTACCGAGTAGTCATGACCGAGCGCATCTGTCTTGTCACGCTCCGCACCCTCAGCGGCGTCACAGCGAGAGCACTTATATAATGTATAACCGTAGTCAAGACATGTGGGAGCAACAGTCTTTAATACTGCCGAATAATCATGACCGAGTGCCGCTATTTCTTCCGTAAAAGAAGCGGTGCATCCCGTTCTTGAGCAGGTGTAGGTTCTTACGCCCTTGGTTGTGCATGTCGGTTCTGTTGTAACAACGCCTGCATAGCTGTGACCGAGTGAGTCTGTTTCATTGTCGTTATATGTATATCCGCAGGTACATTTTTCTATCGTGTAGCCCTTTGCGGTACATGTAGGCGCGACAACCGTTCCGGTCATGGTATGTGCGGTTGCCGTATATGTCGCCGTGTACTTTACAGTCTGCGCTCCCGTAGTAAGAGCTGCAGGAGTGGGTGACCATGCTTTGAAAGTATAATGGTTTGTGCTGTCATAGGCCTTTGTGGGCGTTGACGGTGCCGTTGCAATGTTGCCGTAATCAACAGACACATCACTTCCGATTTGCGTTGTTCCGTTTTCATCATAGAACTTTGCGATATAATCAAATGTTTTTATTGTGCAGGTTGAAGTTGCTGTAACCGTAGTTTGCTGCACACTGTCGTAACATTTGGCCGTAACGGTAACATTATAGTCAGAAGAAGCGTTTGAATTTGCGTTTGTTACCGTTATCTTGTTGTTTGAAAATGTTATTTTGTCGGTATAATTTGCCGAAAGTGTACAGTCATCCTTCCACGCAACACCATACTGATCATAAGCCAATGCAGAATAAGCATTACCGGTCGTTGAACCGCCCGCATTTGTGGGCACGGTAAGACTTGATGAACCGCCCGATATTACCACTTTTGAAAGAGTAGGCTTAACGGGAGCAGACTTGCTTGTTGTAGTTTCTGTTTTATGGTCTGAACCCTTATCATTACTCCAACCTGTATACGTATTCGGGAATATAAGCTGGTTGGACAATGAAGAACCGCCAAATCTTGCCATCCGGCAACCGAAATTACCCTGCCAGATTACTGTTGCGTTTGTTGTGTAATCGGAATTGGGAGAAACGGTAACTTTCGTTATATACCACTTTGATATATCGGTGCTTCTTCCGTAAATTTGATATTGTATTTTGGTGGGGGCACCCGACAGAGCATACTGATAGGTATGTGCACCGCTGCTCTTTGTGGTATTTGACTCCGTTTGGGTTCCTTCGACCCCGTACTGATCTGTGTAGGTTATCTTAAACCAGTTGTCACTGTCATCCTTATCATTATCAACCTGAGTGGAAACCGTGACATAATACGTTCCCGCCGAGGCGGCAGTTGCCTTGGGTGTTACATCTCCGAACATGGCAAAAAAGCCTAAGCCCATAATGAGCGACAGCATTATGCTCAGAGCTTTTCTTGCGAACTCCTTTGTTTTGTTCACTCTGATCTCTCCTTTGAAATCCGATTTTATGTCTGATTAGACAGACAAATATACAATATTATTTTACCCCCCCCCGCACCTGACTTTCCATATGCGAAATTAACAATCTTTTAACATTTATCTTGTGACCTTTGCCCAATTTCTTTCCGCTCTTTTCCTCAGATGCGACAAAATAACAAAAAGTGTCATAAAATAAAAAGTTTGCCGTGTTGATTTTATTCCGGCAATTTGATAAAATAGAATCACAAAGGAGGGTTTGCAATGAAAGAAATATCAGTTAAAATAAAGCCTCTGCTTTCATCCGTGACAACGGCCGCAAAAAGTGTTTTATCCGGCAGACTTAAGTATGTTATTCTGTTCGGATCATACGCACGCGGCGACTTTGATGAACAGTCGGATATTGATATAATGATTTTAGCCGACATTACAGATTCTCAGGTAAATTTCTTCACCCGTGATTTTTACGACAGGCTTTATGAAATTGAGCCGTACAGCGATATTGTGCTGTCGCTTTGCATTGTCCCGCTTGACCGCTTCGAAAAATACAAAACCGTCTAGCCGTTCTATAAAAATGTGTGTGAGGAGGGTATCAGAATTGCAATTTAAAGATTAAAGCAGGAAGCGAACCTTATAGCCTCCTGCTTTTTTTGTATTTCATCTTGTTTTGAAACATATTTCAATAAAATATCCGAAACTTACCCCAAAAACGAACCAAGTTTCAAATAAAACAGATTTTTTCTTTTTTCGCAGCGAACAAAAAAAACATCGTCCGTATAATATATGCTGTTGACTTGATAAATGGAATTTGTTATAATTTTATGTGAATAATCTGTTAAGGCAGATTTTCAATATGTCAGTTCGTGACCATCCTGACAATAAACAAAACTACGGAGCGATACAACATGAAAACAAAAGTGAACAGCAAAGCGACAAAGTTGGTAAAGACCGCACTTATCGGAGCTATGTACGCCGCATTTACGTACATCAGCGCCGCATTCGGTCTGGCGTACGGGGCGGTACAGTTCCGTTTTTCGGAGGCACTGACCATACTGCCGATATTTTGCCCCGAAGCGGCAATAGGGCTTACGGTCGGATGCATCGTGTCGAACATAATAAGCAGTGTTTCACCGCTTGACATGATATTCGGCTCGGCGGCAACGCTTCTGGCGGCAGTACTCACACGGGCGTTAAGAAAAATCACGATAAAGGGATACCCCATACTGTCGTTTCTGTCCCCGGTGATAATAAACGCCGTCATAGTCGGGGCGGAGCTTTGTATGTTCGGCACGGGCGAGGGCGTAACCCTCACGTTATTTCCGGCAAATGCCCTGTCTGTCGGTTCAGGCGAAGCGGCAGTTGTTTTCACGCTCGGCACAGCACTGTTTTATGCGATAGGCAAGAACAATAAGCTGAAATGCTTGTTGGAAGCAGGAATATGAGCAATTAGAATCAGTGGCCGGTGGTCAGTATCCAGTATCCAGTGTTATAAGTAAGACACTGTGTGTCTCAGATTATACAGCTTTCGCAAAAGATAAACTAATCTCTTATAATTCAGCTTATAAGTCAGCGAAGCCACAC
>CAVFUV010000182.1:0-4713 GCA_963625735.1 bacterium | reverse complement strand
ACTCCACACTCCACTCTCCACACTCCACACTTATACAGTGCTAAGCCACACCGTTTTCGCATACATTATATATTAAGACTTATTGCTTTTATCGTCAAGTATTATAGAGCAGAATTCTTAATTTTTGCTTGTACAAATCGGGCTTCAATGCTATACTGTGTCTGCTTATTTTTTTCGAGAGGTAACGCAAAATGAAAAAATTATCGTACAGACACACCATCGCCGCATGCTGCACCGGATATATAACACAGTCCGCGGTAAACAACTTTGTGCCGCTCCTGTTTACGACATTCAACAGCGCGTTCGGCATTCCGATGACCAGAATAACGATTCTTATCACGATAAATTTCTGCATACAGCTTTTTATTGACCTTATTTCCGCAAAGGTCGTTGACAGAATAGGCTACCGCACGGGTATGATAATCGCCCATATTTTCGCGGGTGCGGGGCTTGCCCTGCTTGCCGTTTTGCCGCAGACATTGCCCGACCCGTTTGTCGGAATTTTAATATGCGTATTTCTGTACGCGATAGGCGGCGGACTGCTCGAGGTGCTTGTAAGCCCCATAGTCGAAGCGTGTCCCGGGGAGAACAAAGCCGCCGTGATGGGACTTCTCCACTCGTTCTATTGCTGGGGTACGGTTGCGGTAATTTTAATCTCCACTCTGTTTTTCACGGTATTCGGAAGAGAAAACTGGCGTATAATGGCTGTGATATGGGCCCTTCTGCCGTTTGCCAACTGCATTTTCTTTACAAAAGTGCCGATAAACACTCTGACCGAAGACGGCGAAGGGCTGTCGATCGGAACACTTTGCAAAACAAAGATTTTCGCTCTGTTCGTTGTATTGATGCTCTGCTCGGGCGCGGCGGAACAGAGTATAAGCCAGTGGGCATCGACATTCGCCGAAAAGGGGCTCGGAATTACAAAAACACTCGGCGACCTTTTAGGACCCTGCCTTTTCTCTGTTTTCATGGGCACGGCAAGAATAATCTATTCGAAGCTGAGCATAAAAATGCCGATTTACAGACTGCTCATTGTTTCGGGTGTTCTGTGCATTGCGTCCTATCTTACGGCGTCTCTGGCTCATAATGAAATAGTGTCGCTTATCGGCTGTGCGTTCTGCGGATTTTCGGTAGGCGCAATGTGGCCCGGAGTGTTCTCACTTGCCGGAGAAAAGCTGCCGACCGGCGGCACGACAATGTTTGCGCTGCTGGCTCTCGCCGGTGATATGGGCTGTGCGGGAGGCCCTACGCTTGTCGGCTTCTTGTCGGACGCATTTGACGGAAACATGAAAACGGCACTGCTGTTCGCGATAATCTTCCCGGCAGTGCTTATAATAGGATGCACACTTCTGAAAAATAAAAAAAGTGGTCAGTTGCCAGTATCCGGTATCCAGTGAAGGAAAACGCTAAAGCGTTTTGGATTATAAGCTGACGCCGCTTGCGAAGCTATATAATCCAAGGCACTCAGTGTCTTCCTCAGCCACCGGATACCGACCACCGGCAACCGCCCACTTGTCCATTGCTAATTGCTAATTATTTTGCGAAGCTTATAAATTCAAGGCACTTCGTGCCTTCCTTAGTCACTGGATACTGGTCACTGGATACTGGCCGCTGGATACCGGCCACTTGTCCATTGCTAATTTTTCTTCAAACCCGAAATCTCAGTTATCAGCTTCCTCCCCCTCCTGTGCTTCGGCAAAATTGCGAAGAATCGCCACAGGAGGTCATTCTTTTTTATGATTTTGCCGTCCCTTAGCACTGCATCACACCGAGCGAGAACATCGGACACGGGGATATTGTTTTCGCCGACTGTGTGAGCGTCGCCCATAAATGACAGCGTTTTGTTGTCGTGAATTTCCGCGACACGGTGCAGAATGAGCCTGCCGCCGTGGCAAAAAAGCAGAACATCCCCGACCGAGACACTGCCGTCAAAGGGCGTGAGAAAGGCTTTATCTCTTCCTTCAATCACAAACGGTGCCATACTGCCGCCCGTAACGATGAGCGGAAACGGTTTGCCGCTGTTTTCGTCGAAATAAACCGGAAGAAAGCTTTTAAGCTCCTCGGCGGTCATCTTCTTATCGGCCATATCAGACAAATCGTGTGAGGTCTTCTTTAAGAAGGCACTCTCTTATGACAGTATCCGCCGTAATCTCCCGTCCGAGATAACCCGAAACAGCTGTATTAAGCTGAATGGGGTTGAGGTTAAACACACTTCCGGCGGGCAGAATTACATCAAGCACAACATTTTCACCCTCTGTACGCAGGGTGAATTTTTTTATATGCTCGCTGACATTGACGGTCTTGATAATTTTCCTGTTGCCCTTTTTGCCGCTCTTTTCACATGTAAGCACACCCGAAACGAGGGCATTGTACAGCTCTTCTTCGGTTATTTCATCTTTGGAATAAACGGCGGTGTATTGACCGTAGGCGATTAAAGCGGGCTTGTCAACGGGCTTTGTTACGGTCTCGATTTTTATACCGTTCGGCATGACGGCATTCAAACGGTCTTTTATTTCGTCAAGAGAAATATCTTCAACTATTCTTATGTCAACGGGCTCGTTTTTGCCCTCCACTCCGAGCGACAACGCCAGCAGAAATGAAATATACGGATGCGGATTAAAACCCTCCGTGTACCACAGCGGTATATCCGCTCTGCGAACCGCACGCTGCATAAGACGGAACATATCAAGGTGCGATACGTATTTTAACAGCCCCTGTTTTGAGAGCCACAGTCTTACTTCGTTAAACATTCGCATTTGCCTCCGTTAAGCTTATTTGAGCCGCATCCGGCACACTTTATACGGCAGTGCGGTGTGGTCTCGGCCGTGTACGCTTTTTTCGCTTCTCGCATAAGAAATTCTTTTGTAACACCGAAGTCGATATGATCCCAGGGGAGAACCTCATCAAACGAGCGGCGGCGGTTGGCGTAAAAACGTGGGTCAACACCCAAATCGTCAAACACGCTCTGCCAGACATCAAATCTGAACATCTCGCCCCAGCTGTCAAACTTACAGCCTCGACGCCACGCTTCCTCTATAACATCACTTAAGCGGCGGTCGCCTCTCGCGAGAACGCCTTCAAGAAATGAGGTGGGGATATCATGAAACGCCAGAGAAATCTTTTTTGACGGCACGGTAGCCTTAAGATGCTCCTGCTTTGCCTTCAGCTCCTCGGGTGTAGCCTGCGGCTCCCACTGAAACGGCGTAAAGGGCTTCGGAACAAAGCTTGAAGCGGACGCACCGACCGTAACTCCCCTGCCCTTCGGTCTGTCGGGGCATGCGTAAAATTCATCGACAACCTTTTTTGCGAGAATACCGATGCCCTCGACATCCTCATCGGTCTCGGTGGGAAGTCCTATCATGAAATAGAGCTTAACGGCACTGTATCCGCCCGAAAATGCGGTGCGGGCCGTCTCAAGCATTTCTTCCTCGGTGACATTCTTGTTTATAACGTCACGCATACGCTGAGTGCCGGCCTCGGGCGCGAATGTAAGTCCGGAGCGGCGAACGGTGAGAAGCTTTTTCATAAGCTCCTCGGGGAAGTTGTCAACACGAAGCGAGGGCAGAGCAACATTTACCTTTTCTTTGGGTGTCCACTCAAGAAGCATGGTAAGAAGCTCCTGAATATGCGAATAGTCGGAGGAAGAGAGCGAGCAGAGTGAAATTTCATCGTAGCCCGTGTTTTTGATAAGCTCCCTGCACTGCTCGTTTATGGTCTCGGGGCGTTTTTCTCTTATCGGACGATAGATAAATCCCGCCTGACAGAAACGGCACCCGCGAATGCACCCTCTGAAAATCTCATGTGTCACACGGTCGTGAACGACGTCTATAAACGGCACGACAAATTTTGTGGGATAATAAACCCTGTCAAGATCCTTTACCACTCTTTTATGTACACGTGCGGGAGCTTCGCCCTTGGGGGCAACATCCTTAAGTGTGCCGTCATCGTTATATGAAACATCATAAAGCGACGGAACATACACACCGGGCATTTTTGCGGCCTCGGCAAGAAACTCCTGCTTAGTCGAACCGTTTGCCTTGTGCTTTTTATAAAGGTCTATTATCTCGTTTGACTCGTCCTCGCCGTCGCCTAAAAGGAACAGATCGAAAAAGTCGGCAACGGGTTCGGGGTTGCAGGCACACGGACCGCCGCCCATAACAATCGGGGACAGCGATTTTCTGTCGGCCGCACGAACGGGAAGCCCCGCCAGATCAAGCATATTTAAAATGTTCGTATAGCACATCTCATACTGCAGCGTAAAGCCGATAAGGTCAAAATCCTTAATCGGGTCGCCGCTTTCGAGACCGTAGAGCGGAATGTTGTTTTCACGCATTTTTTCTTCCATATCGGGCCACGGGGCAAATACACGCTCACACCATGTGTCGTCACGGTCGTTTGCGATACCGTAGAGGATTTTTATGCCGAGATGGCTCATGCCTATTTCATACGAATCGGGGAAACAGAATGCATAGCGGACATCCACGCTGTTTTTGTCTTTTATCACGCTGTTAAGCTCGCCGCCGATATAACGCGCGGGCTTTTGCACAAGCGGTAGAATTTTTTCTAATCTTTTGTCCATGGTATTCTCCTTTTGCGAAGAGACTGAAATACAATAAGACCATTATATAATTTTTCGGGCGGATTTTCAATAGCGAGAAAACAATTAGCAATTAGCAGTTAGCGATGAAGGGGCCCGGGGTCAGGGTTCGGGGG
>CAVFUV010000181.1:0-4729 GCA_963625735.1 bacterium | reverse complement strand
TTAATGACATTATTGCGGCGGTCGACACTCTCATAGGGGGGGCATGTACTACCTCGGGCTTAAGCTGAGCACTCTTATAACGGGAATAGAACAGGTTGACGGGTACAACAGTGTAAAAAACACATGGACAAATACAGAACCGATAATAAGCAGAATTTACTGGTTAATTCACAATTTCCTGTATTACACTTTTGCCGACAGCGAATATGTATATCCCACAATTATAACATTCAGCATAAACGTAGCTCTTGCACTGCTGTGTATTATTTCATTTTTCAGTGCATTCAGACACAAAAAGAATTCCGAGAACAGAAAATCCGCTTTTGTTTCGACAGTGCTGTTTGTCTGTGCGCTGCCGTTTGTCATGTGCGGAACAAGACTGCTCAATTCCGTTGTTCATATTCTTATGATATATGCATGCTTTTTTACATATGTATTATATTTGTGCATAGCGGAAACGGGATACAGAATAACACACCATGATATTCTAAAGAGAATTACATGCGTGCTTCGCTGCTGTTTTATATTCATAAACATTCAGACCGCGAACGCCGGATATGTCAAGAAAAGCACCGAACAGCAGTCAACTCTTTCGGTTATGACAAGGGTTATCGATAAAATAGAGACAACCGACGGCTACAAGCCGGGTGAAACACCTGTTGCTTTTATCGGACTCCCCGGTAATTACACACAGGAGTATGAAGAATTTTCAAACTTTTCGAAAAGCATCGGGCTTGATTCTCATAACGCCATAACTTTTTACTATTACTATGAGCCTTACTTTGATATTATTCTTAAAGCCGATATCAATATTGCAGACAGTGAAACCGCAGCTGAAATCTCGCTGACAGACAAGGCAAAAGCCATGCCGGTATTCCCCTCAGACGGAAGCGTCAAAGTAATTGACGGCACGGTTGTTGTTAAATTTAAGATACCGGATACGGACATTCCGAGATGTATTGAAAATATAACAACAGATGAGTAATGCTATTGACAAACCGCACATAAAAATATTAAAATGAGATTAACAAAATGTTAAAGGAGAGGCAATATGAAAAAAACAGCGGCAATTATAGGCGCACTCGGTACGGTTCTCGCGTTAAGAGTAGGCTTAAGATATTTTCTTTATCATGAGGTTATCGACTCCGACGGCAAGGTTTTCGGCATAATCGGAAACGCCGTTACAAAAAAGAAGGTCGGTGACGACAGCGGCGAAGAAAACGAGCCTGACGACAGAGTCACATGGTTCCACAATCAGAAATTCGAGGAGTATGAAATCGAGAGCGATGACGGCATAAAGCTCAAGGGTTATCTGCTCCCGGCGGAGAAAAAGTCGAATAAATTTGTTTTCTGCTCCCACGGATACAGAAGCTCGGGCAAGGACGGCTTTACACTCCAGACAAAGTTTTTGCACGATCAGGGGCTGAATGTCTTTCTTGTCGACCACAGAGGATGCGGCGAGAGCGACGGCAGGCACATTACATTCGGCAACAAGGAGAGCAAGGACTGCATAAAGTGGCTTAACTTTCTTATTGAAAAATTCGGCGATGATATTCAGATTGCCATTTACGGCGTGTCACTCGGTTCCGCTACCGTTATGATGATGACAGGTGATGATACTCTTCCCGATAATGTTAAGTTTACGGTTGCCGACTGCGGTTATACTTCCGCATGGAACGAGTTTGCCGATGTTATTGACGTTATGGGTCCGGTTAAATATCCACTTCTCTACGGCGCTAACGCCTTCAGCAAGGCAATCGCGGGATTTGACTTTAAGGATACCGATGCACTCGAGAGCGTAAAGCACGCCAAAATTCCGATACTGTTCATTCACGGCGGCAATGATGACTTTATAAAGCCCACAATGTGCTATGAGCTGTATGAAGCGACAAGCGCACCGGCTAAGGACATTCTTATTGTTGACGGTGCATGGCACGCAAAGAGCTATGAAACGAACTCCGAGATTTACGAAGCTAAATTCAAGGAGTACATTGACAAATATTTTGACTGATATTTAAAAATAAAACCGCGGTGTCGGCAGAGCTCTCTGCAAACACCGCGGTTTTTTTCAGTTAGGAAGGAACAGTTAGCAACTGCAAATAAGGGACCGGGAACCGGGGGGCGGGGGGGCCGGAGGCTGAGGAAGGCACTTTGTGCCTTGGAATTATAAGCTTTGCAAAAGATAAGCTATCAAAAAGAAATAAGTTTATTGGTTTGCGTAGCTTCTGTAAATCAAGTCCGCAGTACTTTCTATACTCACTGTCACCTGACCCCGACCCCCGGCCCCTTTTCATTGCTAATTGCTAATTGCTAATTACATCAGGCTTCTGTAAAGCTCTTCGATTTCTTCAACGCTTGTGTCTCTGGGGTTGCCGGGACGGCATGCATCCGCGAATGCGTCAACTGCGAGAGCGTGAACATCCTCTTCTTTTACAACGCCCTTAAGCGAAAGAGTAATGCCGACATCCTCGGCAAGCTGCTTAACAGCATCGCATGCGGCCTTTCTGTACTCGTCAACGGTCATATCGTCAACGCCCTTAACGCCCATGGCTCTTGCGATTTCACGGTACTTTTCACCTGTGAAGGGAGCATTGTAAGCCATAACGGTAGGCAGAAGTGTAGCGCATGCCTTGCCGTGAGGCATATCATAGTAAGCGGAAAGAGTATGAGCCATTGAATGGTCAACACCGAGGCCTACGTTTGAGAAGCCCATACCGGCGACATACTGACCGAGAGCCATGCCCTCTCTGCCGTCACTCTCGTTCTTTACAGCGCCGCGAAGGTTCTTGGCGATAATTTCAATGGCCTTAATGTGGAACATATCAGAAAGCTCCCATGCGCCCTTTGTAATGTAGCCTTCGATTGCGTGAGTAAGAGCATCCATACCGGTAGCGGCTGTAAGAGAAGCGGGCATTGAGCTCATCATCTCGGGATCGACAACTGCGACAACGGGAATATCGTGAACGTCAACGCAGACGAACTTACGCTTTTTCTCGACATCGGTGATAACATAGTTGATTGTAACTTCAGCCGCCGTGCCTGCTGTTGTGGGAACTGCGATAATGGGAACGCAGGGCTTCTTTGTGGGGGATACGCCCTCAAGAGAACGGACATCCTCAAACTCGGGGTTCGCGACAATTATGCCTATGGCCTTGGATGTATCCATCGATGAACCGCCGCCGACAGCGACTATGCAATCCGCACCGGACTTCTTGAATTCCTCAACGCCGTGCTGAACGTTTTCGATTGTGGGGTTGGCTTTGATATCGGAATAAACGGTATAGGGGATTTTTGCTTCGTCAAGAAGAGCCGTTACCTTTCCGGTAATGCCGAATTTAATAAGATCGGGGTCACTTGCAAGGAAAACTTTTTTGAAACCGCGTGCGGCGACTTCCTCGGGGATAACCTTAATGGCACCTGCGCCGTGATAAGAGGTTTCGTTCAAAATAAATCTGTTCATAGCAAACACACCTTTCAATTTTCTTTTTTTGTATAATAACGGATAAACTCCGTATTTACCTTAAATTACGCTCTTAATGACAGAACATTTTTTTCGTATTCGTCAATTGCGGCAAAATAATCATCGGTGACATTCTGTCTTTTAAGATACTCTTCCCACACGTCACCGAAGGGCATTGTTTTCATATTTTCGGACAGTACCATAAGCTCGGTAAAGCGACTCTCGTTCTGCAGGTCTTTCATTTTGTCGTTCGGCTGAAGCAGAGCGAAAAGCAATGATTTCTGTACACTGCGAATACCCGTTACCCATGCGGAAATACGGTTAATGGAAGCGTCAAAATAGTCGGTTGCGATAAACACACGATCAAGTGCGTCGTTTCTGACAATCTCTTTGCATATCTCTTTTGTTTCGTCATCGAAAATAACAACATGGTCGGAGTCCCAGCGAACACCGCGTGTTATGTGGAGAGCGATTTTGTCGTTAAAGAGAAGCATGGAAGAAATTTTGTCGGACACAAGCTCCGTGGGGTGATAGTGACCGTTATCCATAAGCGGAGTTATACCCTTTGAAGCGACATAGTTCATGCAGAACTCTGCCGAACCGACTGTATAGCTTTCAAGCCCTATGCCGAAAACCTTTGACTCAAGTGTAACATATACCTTTTTGCGGTCAAATGGGACGGACAGAATCTCGTCAAGGCTCTCTTTAAAACGCATGCGAGGCCCTAATCTGTCGGCGGGGATATCTTTATAGCCATCGGGAATCCATATGTTCATGACACAGGGAACACCCGTCTCGTTTGCGAAATATTCGGATATTTCAAGACATCTCTTGCCGTGCTCAACCCAGAATCTGCGAACGGATTCATCGGGGGACGACAGCGTGAGATTGTCTTTTACCATTGCGTGAGAAAAGAATGTGGGATTAAAATCAATGCCCACTCTCCTTTCTTTGGCAAACTCAACCCACTTTTTAAAGTGCTTCGGCTCAAGCGCGTCACGGTCGGCAAATTCGCCATCCTCAAAAACAGCATATGAAGCGTGAAGATTAAGCTTCTTTTTGCCGGGGACAAGAGAAAACACCTTGTCGATATCCGCCATAAGCTCCTGTGGGGTGCGTGCCTTGCCGGGGTAATTGCCGGTAGTCTGAATGCCGCCCGAGAGTGCCTGTTTCGAATCAAAGCCGCAGACATCGTCGCCCTGCCAGCAATGAACGGACACGGCGGTATCGGCAAGCTTTTTGATAGCCTTTTCGGTATCGATGCCGTAC
>CAVFUV010000180.1:0-4749 GCA_963625735.1 bacterium | reverse complement strand
CACTACGTGTCTTGGATTTATAAAGCTTCGCAGATATATAAACTTTTAAAACAGAGGAAAATGCTTTTACGTCAGAAACGAAAAGGCGGATTTCAGGCGGAAAATCAGGGGCGAAAAAAAATTTATCAAAAAATATTTTTATTTTCCTATGTATTAAGTCTTATTTAAGGTAAAGGCTGTATACTTCGAATTGTCAAAGGGAGATAACAAAAAGTTCTCCCCAAAACAAATTGATTGCTACCTCGTTTTTCTTCATAAATTATCTCCTCAAAACGGAAAACACTCGGGATACCCTCCCGGGTGTTTTTCGTTGCGGCAAAAGTGATTTTTACCCCGATTTTGTGTTGACTTTATTTTGTTAAAGGTTATAATATTTAAGGCAATATCGGCACAGCATAAAGCTGTACGTAAACATAATCGGGTCAACAAAAAGGATACTTTAATTGAATTATTTCAGGTGAAATATACCTTTTTCGGTTTGCCGTCGGCGAAGCCATATAATCCAAGACACACAGTGTCTTCCTTCCCCGGCACCCGACCCCCGGTCTCCGACCCCTTTTATTGCCATTACGGAAAAAGATTTATAAATTCCAAAAAACGGAGGTTTTTACAATGAGCGAAGAATGCACACATGACTGCAGCTCCTGCGCGTCCGCCGGCGGATGTCAGAGCTCGGAAAAAACAAGCTTTCTTGAAGCGCAGAACAGTTTATCGAACATAAAAAATGTTATCGCGGTTGTCAGCGGCAAGGGCGGCGTAGGCAAATCACTTATCACTTCCCTTCTTGCGACCGAGAGCAGAAGACGCGGCTTTGAAACAGCCATAATCGATGCGGATATTACAGGTCCGTCAATGCCGCAGAGCTTCGGTCTTCACAAAAGAGCCGAGGCAAACGACGTTGGACTTTTCCCCGTTACCACTTCAACGGGCATAAAAATGATGTCGCTTAATCTTCTTATGGAGAATGAAACCGACCCCGTTGTATGGCGCGGTCCCGTTATCGCAGGCGCAGTTAAGCAGTTCTGGACGGATGTAATCTGGGGCGATGTTGACTATATGTTTGTCGACCTGCCTCCGGGAACGGGCGATGTGCCGCTTACCGTGTTCCAGTCGCTCCCCGTAAAGGGAATTATCGTTGTCACATCTCCTCAGGAGCTTGTTTCGATGATAGTCACAAAGGCTGTCAAGATGGCTGAGCTTATGGAAATTCCCGTGCTCGGCATAGTCGAGAACTATTCATATTTCGTATGTCCCGACTGCGGCAAAAAGCACTCGATTTACGGTGAGAGCCACATTGACGAGCTTGCGAAGGCTCACGGCATAAGAAATGTCGCGAAGCTTCCCATAAATCCGAAGCTTGCGGCGGCATCCGATAAAGGTATGATTGAGCTGTCCGACTGCCCCGAAATCACGGAGTTTGCGGATAAGATTCTCAAATAATTTTTCTTTCTTGAAAGAAGGGATAGACATGAGCGGAGATCAGATTCTTCTCTCGGTAGCGGTAAGCCTTTTTGCGGGGCTTATCATGACACGTATTCTTAAACCTCTTAAACTGCCCGATGTTACGTCATATCTTATCGGCGGTGTGCTTATCGGCACATTCTGTTTAGGCAGATTTATCTGGAACGGCTATGCAGTCGGATTTAACGACACTGTCGCACCCGTTGACTCATTCGATATAATATCGGATGTCGCTTTAGGCTTCATCGCCTTTGATATCGGCAATGAGTTCAGGCTGTCGGAGCTTAAAAAGACCGGCAAGCAGGCAACGGTTATCGGTATTTTGCAGGCCATAACGGCGACAATATTTGTCGACGCGGCACTTATAGGCGTACACTTTGTTGTGCTTAAGATAAAGGGTGAAGATCTGCTCCCCATCCCGGCGGCTATAATCCTGGGCGCAATAGCGACGGCAACCGCACCTGCGGCAACGCTTATGGTTGTGCGTCAGTATAAGGCAAAGGGCAAGCTTACGGATTTGCTTTTGCCCATCGTCGCCCTCGATGACGCTGTGGGACTTGTAGTATTCGCAATATCGTTCGGCATAGCCAAGGCACTTCACGGCGGCAGTATTGATGTTATATCGGTTGTCATCAACCCCATAATAGAAATTGTGCTGTCAGTTGTAATCGGCTCGGCTGTCGGATTTGCGGTATCGAAAATCGAAAAGCTTTTCCATTCACGTTCAAACCGTCTGACGCTTCTTATCACATTTGTATTTATAACGGTTGTGCTTGCGCATCTGTCATTTAATGTGGGCGAAGTAATTCTGACTGCGTCTCCCCTTCTTACCTGCATGATGTTCGGCACAATCTTCTGCAACGTATGCAAGACGAGTGACGAGATGATGGCAAGAACGGAGCGTTGGACAAAGCCGATTTACACACTGTTCTTTGTTATAAGCGGCGCAAGCCTTGACCTGTCGGTATTCAAACAGCCGATATTCGTTATTATCGGAATTGTGTATATACTGTTCCGTTCACTTGGCAAATATTTCGGTGCGATGTACAGCTCGAAGATAATGAAATGCGAGCCGAATATAGTAAAATATCTCGGCATTACGCTTCTGCCCCAGGCGGGTGTCGCGCTCGGAATGGTAAGCACGGTTGCGAACGACGCGACTTTCGGCGACACGCACATAGGCGCGACGGTTCGCTTTATAGTTCTGTTTGCGGTGCTTGTATATGAGATTGTCGGCCCTGTCATGACAAAATGGGCACTTACAAAATCCGGTGATATCACAGAGAAGCCCGAAGGAATTACGGCTCGTATTGAGAACAAACCGGCTGAATAAAAAATCGCAGAATAAAAAATCGCCTGTTCGAGAGATTGAACAGGCGTTTTTTTATTAACAACGGAACAAAGTGGTCAGTATCCGGTGGCCGGTGGTCAGTGGCTCCGCAAGAGACAGGTTTATTTCTGTTAGCTACGAGTTTTATTTGTCGATGGACGGTGATTTAGCGTATACATTTCAGGTTCTCGATTATCAATTGAATAAAGCAAAACGGCTGCGAAGCTTTACAATCCAAGTCCGCAGGACTTCCGAAATTGTTAATTATTAATTGTTAATTGTTAATTGAAACAAATATCTTATTGCCAATTTCCGTATTTTAATGTATAATTATAATGGTATGGATTTTGAATAAATCGGAGGTTTTTATATAAATGAGAAAAACTAAAATCGTATGCACCATAGGTCCTGCCAGCAGCAACGAAGAAACTTTAAGAGGCATGTGCCTCGCCGGAATGAACGTCGCACGCCTTAACTTTTCTCACGGCACGCACGAGGGGCATCTTGAGACCATGAATCTTATGAAAAAGGTTCGCCGTGATTTGGGGCTTCCAATCGCCATTCTGCTTGACACAAAGGGTCCCGAATACAGAATAGGCATTTTTGAAAACGGCAAAATAGAGCTAAAGGACGGCGACACATTCACTTTCACCGAGGAAAATGTTGTAGGCAATCAGGAAAGAGTCAGTGTCAGCTACAAAAATCTTGCGGATGAAATGTCGGTCGGTGACACAATTCTTCTTAACAACGGACTTCTTATTTTCAAGGTCGAAAAGACAACCGAGACCGATATCATATGCAAGGTTGTTGTCGGCGGAACACTCTCGGACAGAAAGAGCATGAGTTTCCCGGGCAAGGTGCTTAAGCAGGTATACTTAAGCGAACAGGACAAATCGGATATTCTGTTCGGCATTGAAAACGAGGTCGACTTTATCGCCTGCTCCTTTGTGTCATGCAAGCAGGATCTGATTGACGTCAAGAATTTCATCAAATCAAGCGGCAAGGGTGAAGACATTGAGCTTATAGCGAAAATCGAAAACCGTTCGGGTGTTGATAACATAAAAGAAATATGTGACGAATGCTCGGGCATTATGATAGGCCGCGGCGACATGGGCGTAGAAATTCCGTTTGAGGAAGTCCCCGCTATTCAGAAGCAGATTATCACTACCTGCCGCCTTTTAGGAAAGCGTGTTATCACGGCTACCGAGATGCTCGAAAGCATGATAAAAAATCCCCGTCCGACAAGAGCGGAGATTTCAGACGTTGCGAACGCCGTATATGACGGCTCGAGTGCCACAATGCTCTCGGGCGAAACCGCAATGGGTCATGACCCGGTGCTGACCGTCAAGACAATGGCGAGAATTGCCGAATGCACCGAAAAAAATATCCACTACGACAGACGTTTTGCGGAAACGGAATTTAACATTAAAAACACCGTCGATGCCGTATCACACGCCACATGCGGCATGGCAATTGACATAGGCGCAAAGGCTATTTCCGTCTGCACTCTGTCGGGCATGACTGCAAGAATGGTATCGAGATTTCGACCGCCCGTTGATATCTTAGGCATCACGACAAACGAAAAGACATGGCGTAAGCTTGCCCTCTCGTGGGGGGTAACGCCCGTCATGTGCGAGGTTCACTCCTCACTTGACGTGCTGTTCTATGAAGCCAAAAACATGGCAAAATCCATTTTCAATCTCTCCCCCGAAGATAAGCTTGTAATCACCGGCGGCCTCACAAACGGCAAGTCGGGGAACACAAATATAATAAAGGTGGAAACCATTTAATTTTCACAGATTGGTATGTTGTTTACAAGGTTTTCAGTTTAGTGTGGAGTGTGGAGTGTGGAGAGTGGAGTGTGGAGTTTCGTCCGGTGCTAAATTTTACAGTAAACGACATAAGTAATGGCACTAAGCCTATAAAAATGTGTGTCTATGAATTCTTTTGTCAAAGGC
>CAVFUV010000179.1:0-4774 GCA_963625735.1 bacterium | reverse complement strand
CGGGTAAGCTGATTTGTATCATAATATGAATACCAATACAGCGAACCGACTTCAAAACATATTTCCGCATACCCTTCCGCATTTTCTTTTTGAAGTGCATCTCTGTTCGCCGCCATTATGCGTTCAAACTGTTCAACTTCGGAATTATTAAAATTGTTATCCTTGTCATATGCGGCAAGAAGCTTCAGATATGCGTCTTTTTTGGTCTGCTGATTGGGAATGGCTATTGCTTTTTCATAAAGCTTTACCTGCTCACCATAATCCGATGTGCCGTCCGCTTCGTTTATCATGGATTCATATGTTGCGGCGGCCTTATTCTTTGCGGCGATATTGAGAAACAGTCCCGCACCCGCAAGAACAAACGCAAGAACCGTTGCCGCAATAAAAAATCCGAGCTTTCTTTTCTGGCGGCGTCTTATAACCGGCTCAAGATCCTTATAGTGTTCAAGGTCATACATAAGCTCCGCACAGGACTGATATCTCGCGTCCGGATGCTCCTGTATGCACTTCCGGATAATCATATCAAGACCGACGGAAAGAGACGGATTTATCGCCCGTATGGATTTGTCGGCAATAATATTTTTGCAGGGGTCAATTCCCGTAAGCAGATGATAAAGCGTCATTCCCAGACAATAAATGTCGGTTCTGGCATCCGTTCTGCCGTAGCCGCTTCCTCTGTACTGCTCGGGAGCGGCGTATCCGACCGTGCCTATACCCGTCGTCTGCCCCAAATCTATGTCATACGCTTTGGCGGTGCCGAAGTCTATCACGGTGACATTTCCGTCAGGCTTGAGCATTATGTTAGCCGGCTTCATATCACGGTAAATTATGGGAGGTGTACGCGAATGAAGATATCCGAATACATCGCACAGCTGCATTGCCCATTCAACGACAAATTCCTCGGGCTGAGCACCGTTTTCCTCAAGAACCTTGTCGAGAGAGTTGCCCTCGATAAAATCCATAACTATAATAAAGCTCTCGTCATCCTCTATAACATCGACTATACTCGGCAGATTCGGGTGATTCAGATTTTTAAGTGTTTCTATTTCGGCGACAAGCCCCGCTCGCACCGTGTTAAAATCCATCTTGCCGTCCTTGCGAACGACCTTAACAGCCCAGGTTTTATTTGCCTTCTCGTTACGTGCCATATACACGACACTCATGCCGCCGTGTCCGACTTCATCAAGTATTCGGTATTTTCCGTCAAGGAGCGAACCGATTTCAAGCATTCTCTTTTCCTCCGGACAAATTTATCTCTTTGAAAATCAGTATGTTCTTACACATACAACAGTTATATTATCACGCTCAAAACGGGATTTATTGAGATTGATAAGTCCCACCATATTAGCCTGCATAATGTTTTCATCGGTCAGAACACCGGGACCCAAAGCCGAATAAATCTCTTCGGGTGTTATCTCGTGTCTGAAGCCGTCGGAGCAAAGCATATAAACAGCGTCTTTTTGTGTCTGCCCGAAATAAAAATCGGGGTTCACACTGTCGGAGGCACCTATACACTGAAGAAGGACACTGCGTCTGGGGTCCGTTCTGGCCTGCTCCTCGGTAAGTCTGCCGAGCTCAATCTCACGCTCGACAAGCGACTGGTCCTTTGTGAGAAGCTTAAAAAAGTCCGTCAGCTCATATATTCTCGAATCGCCGACATTTATTACAAAATATCTGTTATCGGTAAGCAGTATCGCGGTAAGCGTCGTACCGAGGTTTATACCGTTGGAATTTCCGTAGCTTTTTATTTTTGCATTATAGTCCGTCACAAGTCGAGTCCACTCCTGCCTTATATCGGCATCGGTAATGCTCCCCTTTTCACAAAGAATACCGAGTCTTGTCTCGCCCCATCTTAAAAATGCGTTTATGACAGTGGCACTTGCGACTTCACCCTTCGCAAGACCGCCCATTCCGTCACACAGAACCGCAAGGGTCATTTTGCCCAACGGAGTCATATACACACGAACACTGTAAGCATCCTGATTTGTGTCTTTTGTATTTCCGATGTCCGTAGCGGCAGATACCATGTAATTCATTCCACACTGTTACCTTTCTTCGGTTTTATGGTTCTTAAAATCTCTCTTTGTTTCCGGCTCAAATCAATTCGGCAGAATCCGAACCGAAATATTCGTCGGCATTTTATCATAATCTGAATTCAAAGTCCTCGTTCGCAAAACGAAGATGCGTACCTGAGATTATTTCAACCTCTGTTCCGCTCGGAATCATTCTTCCGTCGACATATGTATGATTGGTTGAGTTTGTGTCAAGCACATAGTATTTTCCGTCACGGGTGATTATATTTGCGTGACTTCTGCTGATCGCCGGATTGTCGCCGACGAAATAATCAACAAAGCTTTTCTCTTTGCCTATTCTGAAATTCGGCTTGTTAACTGGAATAATCTCATTGTTTCTCACACGGACAAGCTGCGGATTGATCTGACGCGCTTGAACATTCGCTGTCACATCAAGCATTGTCGTCTGCCCTGCTGTGCCGTTATCGAGGAAAGTTGTCTCACCGAAATTGGAGCCCACAACTCTTATGTTTTGAATCTGCGAGAAATTATCCTCTGCCTGTGTCGGCTGAGGAATCGGCGTTACACCCTTCCAACCGCCGTTTTGTACAGGCTGTGCCGAAATCGGCGAGACGGGTGTGGGCTTCACGGGAGTTTGCATACCGTTTTCGGGAACATTCATCGTACGAACCGCGGTCTGTGTCTTCTGTTCAACGGGTTTTATGTCCGGTGTCTGCCCCGGAATTGCCATGCCGCCGCTCACACCGGAAGGCACAGCCGTATTTTTATGTTTGTTTTCTTTTTTCGGTTTTTCTTTATGTGACGCTCCGCCGGATTTTTTTGCTTCCTTCTGTGCTTTGTATGCGGCGGCGTTTTCACTGTTGTAATGCTGCAGAAGATAGAAAAGTGAAATAGACTCCCCTTCCGTCTGCTGCTGAGTATTTTCGTCTTTCTCAGGCTTTTTTTCTGGCATCTTTCCGCCGCCGGGAATATTCATTCCGCCGTTAGCGTTCGGAATTTTCATACCGCTCTGTCCCGGAATTTTCTGCGGTACAACACCCGACTTATTTCCCACGGGTGACGCAACTGTCGACGGCTGCGCAGCCTTCTGCGGCTGCACAGGCTGCACCTTTGGCGGCTGTGTGACTGTCGGGGTTTGCATGCCGGAATTACTGTTGTCGGGCAACACCGATTTCTTTTGCGGTGTCTGATTTTGTGTCGTCATCGGCTGACCTGCTGTCGTCTGACCGGGTCTGTTTTGAGCCTGTGCCTGAGGTCTGTTTGTATTCTTGAGGTCATCAAGAACCTGCTTAAACTGAACAAACGAAAAAACGGGCGTGGAGTTAAGATAGTTAATTATTTTTGCGACATAACCGCAGTCCTCGGTCTGGTCAAACTGAGTGCCGAAAATGATATTCTTGAAGAACGCACCGAAATCGACATTTTCACCGACACTGTTAAGCGGCAGACATATAAGCACCGTCTCACAGGTCGAAACATCGGCAAACATATAATTTGTATCGATAAGAATCGTCGAAGGGTCAATCATATAGTCCTCTGCCGACAGCATCGCCGAGGCAATTCCGTTAAACACGCCCAAAAGACGGCGTTTGTTAACGGGCCCCGAAAAAAACTGCTTTACCGGAATTTTTGCCGATACGTTATATTTGATGAATTTATCGGAATTCATCTGCATAAACGACGCAGGTGCAAGCCCTAAAATATGGTTGTTTGTTATCATGCCAAGACTCATGGTGTCAATGTCATCGCCCTCGCCTACCTTGTAAACAAGATATGTGTTGGCACCCTGGTTTTCATATGAAAAAGTTGTCATCAGTAAATCACTTCCAAATATACAGTACGGTTATCCCCATAATTTTGAGCATGCCGACTGTCGAAATTTAACGTAGTTTTCTTCACTTCTGCCAATAAGCAGCCCCTTGTATTCCAAGTCAAGAGAATAAGTTATAACTATATATATTTTTCCGGAGCTAATGTGCGACTCCGCAAAGCTTATCCCGTTTAATCCGTCATGAACATGATACCGTTTTTTCAGCAGTTCATCAGCCTTGCTTTCGTCTCCGTCCGCTATGTACGCTACAAACCTCTCTTTTATTACCTCTCCCAATACTGTGGATATTTTACCCCTGCTTGAGCCTTCGACCGAGCCATCCACATAAATCGATTCATCCCAGCCGACATATCCATCTTCCAGACCTTCCGTTCCGGCGAATTTGTTGCTGTCATCACCTTCTGCTATTTCATTCCACACTTCACCTGAGGTAAAGCCGCTGTCATTACGAAAATATGTATTGTATAACATACTGATAATATCAACAAGTGTACCGTTATTTTCGGTCTTATTGATTTCATATGTATCAAGTGCAAGTGAATCTGCCGTGGCAAGAACAACATGTGCAAGCTCATTACGTGCTTCAAAGACAACAAACAGACTGTATAGGAAAAGCATAAAGAATATAAATACAGTAACAGAAATACAAGCTTCAAGTGTCAATGAGCCTTTTTCTTTTCGCCTGTACATTTTATTAGTACCCCCTATACATTATTCTTTCCGTTGGACTGAACATTCCGGTATCTGTTAGTTTAATAAACTCCTTTGTGGTAAAATTGGCTTCAACTCGTACATACGTAAAAGCCTTTGTCAAATCAAAGCTCTTATCATTTCCTTTTTGATGACTCTGATACTCAGATGCTTCCATTTGAATAATATCCGAAAGAGACGACATTATGCTGTCCTGGTT
>CAVFUV010000178.1:0-4786 GCA_963625735.1 bacterium | reverse complement strand
ACCCCCGACCCCCGGTCCCCGACCCCTTACCTTCAAAAATATCCTAAGGTAAACAAAATGGAATATCTTACTGTTCAAAAATTTGCCAAAACAGAATATATAATAAACAAATCCCGTTTTATCGGCTACTGTACGCCCGTGACGGACGCGGATGAGGCTGTCGCTTTTATCGAAAAGATAAGGGCCATGCATCGTGATGCCACGCACAATGTGTATGCCTATTCAGTACGTGCACCCGAATATTCAAGATATTCCGATGACGGTGAACCACAGGGGACGGCAGGCATGCCAACTCTTGATGTTATAAAGAAAAACTGTGTTACGGATGTCTGCATTGTTGTCACAAGATATTTCGGCGGAATACTTCTCGGTGCCGGCGGACTCGTAAGGGCTTACTCGCACAGTGCAAAGCTTGCGTTGGAAGAATCCGGAATTGTCAGAATGGGTCTTTGCGATGTCTTTGAACTCAGCGGCGACTATAAATGGTATGACCGTCTTGTCACACTGCTCTCTGACAGTCTTGCAATTACCGAAAACACGGAATTTACGGATAAAGTAAAAATCACATTCAGATTAAAACAGAATCTGTCGGATGAATTTAACAGAAAACTGACAGAGCTTACATTCGGCGAGATAAAAGCCGAAAAAATCGGGGAAAAATTTGATATCTGCAAATAATTTCAACAAAAAAGAGTAAATTACAATTTTATTTCGTATATATATTATGAAGACGTTTTTCGGGAGGTGTCGGTAAAGTGAGATTCAGTGAAGATTTTATGACGGAGCTTTTGTCCCGTGTAGATATCGAAGAAATCATATCAAAATATACCGACATTAAAAATGCGGGCTCCCGTACGCCTGTTGCGCTGTGTCCGTTTCACTCCGAAAAAACGCCGAGCTTCTATATTTACCGTGAGACAAATTCATTTTATTGCTTCGGCTGCGGCATAGGCGGCAACGCTCTTACATTCATAAAAAACATTGAGCATCTCGACACTACCGAAGCCGTGAAGCTCCTTTGTGAAAAAACGGGTATGACAATGCCCGAAGACAACAAACAGGACGAGGCACGCCTGTCTCTCAGACGCCGATGCTATGAAGCGAACCGAGAGGCGGCAAGATTTTTTCACCGTTGTCTGTCTCTGCCCGAAGCAAAGCCGGCGGTTGACTACATAAAAAAGCGTCAGCTTACAAAAGAGACTGTCACGCACTTCGGTCTCGGCTACGCCCCCGACAGGTGGGACGCACTGTTAAAGCATCTCAAGCAGAAGGGCTTTAACGAAAACGAGCTTGTTGTATTCTATCTTGCACGCAAGACAAAAAACGGCGGCACGGTTGATGCATTCCGCAACAGGCTTATGTTTCCGATTATGGATTTAAGAGGGAATGTCATAGCATTCGGCGGACGTGTGCTTGACGATTCAAAGCCCAAATACATAAATACATCCGACACGCCCGTATACAAAAAAGGCAACGGCATATACGCTCTTAATTTCGCAAAGAACAACAACGACCGCAAGCTTATTCTGTGTGAAGGCTACATGGATGTAATAGCTATGCACCAGGCGGGTTTTACAAATGCGGTTGCGGGGCTCGGCACGGCGTTTACACCCGAACAGGTGTCACTTCTCGGCAGATACTGCGATGAACTGTATCTTTCGTTTGACTCGGATGAAGCCGGAAGAAAGGCAACCGAACGGGCTCTTTCGATGCTTCAGAAATCAACGCTTAAAATAAAGGTACTCGATTATTCCGGGGTGGGCAAAGACCCCGACGAAGTCATAAAGACACAGGGCAGCGACAGAATGAAAAAGGTTATTAACGCCGCCGTGAACGATACCGAATTTGCCATAAACAGGGCAAAGAGCAAATATGACATTACCACCGACGACGGCAGGCTCGGCTACATAAACGAAGCCGTTGACATTCTCGCGAAAATTCCGAACGCCGTCGAGCGTGATATATATACATCAAAAATAGCCGATGAGGTATCGGTATCCCCCGACGCGCTCAAGGCACAGATGAAAAAAGCGATTAGACGCGAAGAAAAACGCGCCGAAATTCTTAAATTTGAGGAAGCGCTCGAGCATATGAGAGGCTCCGACAGCAAGGTCCCCAACCCCGAAAGAAAAAATTATCCGAAAGCCGCAAATGCGGAAGAATTCATTCTGGCGGCAATTCTTAAAAATCCGGATCTTGTCACAAAAAAGAACGCGGAGCTTAAAGAAAGCTTATTTATTACACAGTATAACCGTAATTTCTTCAACGCATTATCATCCCGTATTGCCTCCGGGCGCAGTATTGATATAAATTCGTTTGACGGTGAGAATGATAATGATAATGGCAACGAAGAAGTTTCGTATATGGCATATCTTGCGGCAATGGGTCATATTGTCGACAAAAATCCAAAGGGCGTAGAGCAGTGCATACAGACGCTGTTGGCGGAAAAAGAGAGACTTTCGGTACCTCAGACCGCCCGTGGAATGTCAGACGAAGAGTGGGTCAGAGCCATGCAGGACAAACAGAAAAAGAATCAGAATCAGTAAACGGAGGAAATTTTATGGAAACGACAGATAAGAAAAGCGCAATTGATCATCTTATTGAAAAAGGTAAGGCGGCAGGCAAGGTCTCGATGCAGGAAATCGATAATCTTGTTATCGAATATGATTTCAATATGGATGAGCTCGAAAATCTCTATGAGCGTCTCGCACAGAACGGCATTGAGTATTCCGATGAGCAGTCCGAAAGCGCAATTGACGCACTCGGCTTTGATTCCGATGTCGCAAAGGCATATGACTCGGGTGAGGATAACAAAAATCTGGCAATTGACGACCCCGTAAAGGTCTATCTTAAAGAGATAGGCAAAATTCCGCTTCTTACTCCCGAAGAGGAAATTGAGCTTGCCATAAAAATCTCGCAGAATGACGAAAAGGCAAAGCACCGCCTTGAAGAAGCAAACCTTCGTCTTGTTGTCAGCATCGCGAAAAAATACTCCGGCAGGGGCATGCAGTTCCTTGATCTTATTCAGGAGGGCAACCTGGGACTTATAAAGGCCGTTGAAAAGTTCGACTACAACAAGGGCTTCAAGTTCTCGACCTATGCCACATGGTGGATAAGACAGGCCATTACCCGTGCAATTGCCGATCAGGCTCGCACAATCCGCCTTCCCGTGCATATGGGCGAAACGATAAACAAGGTCAAAAAGGCAAATTCTCAGCTTCTGCATCAGAACGGCAAAGAGCCGACAGCGGAAGAAATTGCCGAGATTGTCGACATGACTCCCGAAAAGGTTCGTGAAATTCTTCGTGTTTCACAGGAGCCCGTATCCCTCGAGACACCTATCGGCGAAGAGGAAGACAGCCATCTTGGTGACTTTATCCCCGATGAAGACGCAATGGCACCTTCAGATGCCGCGACACAGACGCTGCTTAAAGAAGAAATTAAAAAGGCTCTTGATACTCTGACCCCCAGAGAAGCCAAGGTTTTAACCCTTCGTTTCGGTCTTGAGGACGGTCATCCCCGCACACTCGAAGAGGTAGGCCAGGAATTTAACGTTACACGTGAGCGTATCCGTCAGATTGAAGCAAAGGCTCTTCGCAAACTTCGTCATCCCAACAGAAGCAAACGTCTGAGAGATTTTGTCTGATAAAAACGGAGGATATTTATATGAAAAAATCAAGACAGGCACTGTGCCTTATAATGTCAGTATTTATGCTCGCGTTTGCGGCGGGTCTTTCGGCTTGCTCTTCAAAAAATGAGGACGCAACCGACAATGCGGCGGCAGAAACCTCCGCCGACATAACTTTATCCGAAGACGCCGATACAGAAGAAGAAACCGAAACTGAAATTATTGCCGTAACGGATGAAAACGGCGAAAACGTAACCGAAAAAAGCGGCGAAGTCGCGACACAGGTTGTTACCGTAAAATCCGAAAAGGGCGACAGCTCGTCCGCGGCCGGCAAAAAAGATACTAAGTCCGGTGATAATTCGAGTTCCGCGACATCGGCAAAAGCCGAAAACAAGGCTGATAATTCGTCCGACGTTTCAACGGGTACATGCTTTATTCTGTCAACAACAAAGACAAAGTACGCTCCCGGTGAGGATGTAACCGTGACAATTTCCGTTGTCAATGCTCCCATGACTGCCGATTTTGATTTATATCTTACGTGGGATGAGGGTGCTCTTACATATAAGAGTTCATCAAACGCCACTTTAGGCGATATGCAGATGATTTCTTCAAATGATGCTGCCACTTTCCGTCTTATGGGCATTGTCTCAACCTGCATGGATCTTGACAATAACGAGCTGTGCGATGTTGTATTTACAATTCCCGAGGATGCAAAGTCCGGTTCCGTTATTGAAATTACACCCCGTGTAAACGAAATGGAAAAGGCACTCGACAGCAACGGAAACGATGTTAAATCCATCAAGAAAAAGGTGTCTGCTTCGTCTTTGAAGATTAACGTGGAATAACGGTTAATATTTGTTTGGAGGTATTTATGTTTACTGTTCTGGGATTATTGTATTTTGTTGTGTTTGTCACTCTGACGCTGATTGCCGTTTTTGCGATAAAAAACAAATCTTTTAAAAAATTTACGCTGATTGTGCTGGCGTCTGCCCTTGTGATAGAATTATTTGTCTGCAATTTCTATGCGATTCGTTCACTCTTTCAGAAAGAAGAATCCTTTACGGTCTCCACAGATGACAGCAGGTTTTATGTCAGCGGAAATAACGGCGAATATACCGATAAGGTCGTAACCGGCAGTGATGTTACTAAGGTTGTCAT
>CAVFUV010000177.1:0-4806 GCA_963625735.1 bacterium | reverse complement strand
TGGGCAAAGATGCTCTTGCCCCGGCCGCTGGTTTCTGCGGCCCGGACGGAAAAGGGAATCTCCGTCCCGAACACCCGGATCTTTTCACCGTAGTGGTCACGCAGAGATGCAATGATCTCCTTGGCCTCGTTGGTGCGACTGTCCACCATCGTGAACAGGATGCCGTCGATTTTCAGCTTCGGGTTGATTTGCCTCTTGACCTTTGCGATGGACTGCATCAACAGGTCCAGACCCTTGGCCGAGAGAAACGACGGCTGGGACGGGATGATCACGCTGTCCGCTGCGGCCAATGAGTTGATCGGCATCATACCAAGCGACGGCATACAGTCAATGAGGATATAGTCGTAATGAGGCTTGACCGCATTGATATATGTCCGCAGCACGCTTTCCCGGCTCATGGCGTTGATCAGCCGAATTTCCATGCCGGACAGCTCGATGTTTGCCGGAAGCAGGTCAACGCCCTCACCGTGATGCAGAATACCGCAGCCGTCCGGGATAGGGGTATCGTCGATCACATTCTGCATGATGTCTGCCGGCGTAACGGGCAGCTCATCCGGCTTCGGGTAGCCGAGGGAGAGAGCCAAAGAGCCTTGTGCGTCTGCGTCAATGAGCAGCACCCGCTTGTTTTGCTGGGAAAGCCCGATGCCGAGGTTGGCGGTGGTCGTGGTCTTGCCCACACCGCCCTTCTGGTTCGTCACCGCGATCACTTTGCAATTCGCCATATGGGTTTCCTCCTTTGCATAAATTTAGCCGCCTGCGGTGAAGCAGACGGCTATGTAGATTAGAGGTACACATCGACGGTTATATCTTCCCACTGGTTTTTGCGGAGATAACAGCCTATTGCTTTTCGGTATGCTTCGGCCTCGTCGAACTTGATGGTAAATGACATAAACGGCGGGAAGTTATCGCTTGGGTTATATGCCATGCAGTTTGACGGATATGGCGCAGTTGTCCAAAAAGTCCTACCGGAGTATCGTTCTGCACAGGCAGCTATCAGCCGGAAGAAATAATCGAAATTTTCGATTGGCGTAAGCAAAATAAATAGAGTCCCTAAATAAAACCGGGCGTCTGTTTAATTCCCGAACAGATGCCCGTTTTTTTGCGTGCATGGTACGCATAACTGTTTTGTGTTGAAAGTCTGTTGCGGGCCCGACACCGTGAACTGTCAGTCGAAGACAGGTGGACCCGTCGGGATGCGGAGTCTGAAGCATCCGTCAGAGAGCTCCTCCGCCATAAATGAAACGAAATAGAACGGGACGGTGAGCATCTTCTGTTCGGGCGAAAAACCGTAATTGTTGCGTGAAATTTTTATCGCGAATCTGAATTTATTGTGGTCGGAAAATTTTTCGAGGGAATTCAGTACACCTCTGCTCTTTTTAACGTCAATCGGATACAGCTCGTTGTCGGATTCAACGATAAATTCAAGCTCTGCGGACGATTTTCCCTTATTAATTGCACCTTTTGGCAAGTTATTTTTGCCATTATTTGCACCTTTTGGGGTGTTTTTCGAGCCATTAATTGCACCTTTTGGGATGTTTCAAAAGGCATTAATTGCACCTGAGAGCAAAAACAGTAACGAAGACAATATGAATGTTAAAAATTTAACTTTTTATAGTGACAAAACGCATATAATTGTGTATAATGTACAATTGAAAGAAAACAGACGGCTTTGTCTGTCGGTTAAGGAGAAATAAAGTATGAATAAAGCGTATGAACCGTTAATGACCCCGTGGAAAATCGGCAACTGCGAAATCAAGAACAGAATTGTTCTGACCTCCATGGGCGGCACCGACCTTTTCGGATGGATGGAAGTAAACCACTTCGACAAGGCAGGCGCAAAGTTTATTCTTGAAGTTGCGAAAAACAACGTCGGACTTGTTCTGCCCGGCTGTCAGCCTGTTTATAACCCCATGCTCGGTCAGTGGCTTCACAAGAAAAAGAGCATGTTCAAGGAGCTCGGCAAATGGATGCCCGAATTCCACAAAACCGGCGCAAAGCTGTTTGTTCAGCTGACCGCGGGATTCGGCAGAAGCTTTACCGTATCCGAAATGATGGAAAAGCTCTACACAAACAAAACTCTCCGTGCGCTGTCAAAGCCCGTCATGGACTTCGATATGATAACGGCATCCGCAAGCCCCTCGCCTAACAGATGGTCGGATAAAATTCCCTCAAGAGAGCTTACAAAAGAAGAAATTCAGAAGTTTATCGATTCGTTCGCAGAGTCCGCCCGTCTTCTTAAAGAGGCAGGCGTAGACGGTGTTGAGGTTCACGCCGTTCATGAAGGATATCTTCTGGACCAGTTTGCACTTAAATATGTCAACAAGCGTACGGACGAATACGGCGGAAAGCTCGAAAACAGATACCGTTTTGCCGCGGAAATCGTAAAGGCGATAAAGAGAGAGTGCGGCAAGGACTTCCCCGTATCGCTCAGATATTCCGTAATTTCAAAAACAAAGGGCTTCCGTCAGGGTGCGCTCCCCGGTGAAGAGTATACGGAAGTCGGCAGAGATATGGCAGAGAGCGAAATCGCCGCAAAGTTCCTTCAAGACGCAGGCTATGACATGCTCAACTGCGACAACGGCACATACGACGCATGGTACTGGGCTCATCCCCCGATTTATATGCCCGAGAACTGTAACCTTGAGGACGTTGAACACATAAAGAAGTTTGTTGATATTCCCGTTGTCTGCGCAGGCAGAATGACACTTGATGCCGCCGCGAAATCAATAGCGGAGGGCAAGATCGACGGCGCGGGCTTCGCCAGAAACTTCCTCGCAGACCCCGAATGGTTCACCAAGGTCATAAATGACAAAGAGGACGATATCCGTCCGTGCATACTCTGCCACAGCGGCTGCTTTAATATGTGCCACTATAAGGGCGTGCCGAATGATCAGGAGCTGAGCGATTCGCTTCATCTGGCTCGCTGCGCCGTAAACGCGGAAATGATGCAGTGGGAGAAGCACTACATTAAAAAGACAACTGCCCCCAGGACAGTTCACATTATCGGCGGCGGTATCGGCGGCATGGAGACCGCACGTGTTGCGGCACTCAGAGGTCACAAGCCCATCATTTACGAGAAGAGCGGCGTGCTCGGCGGCACATTTATCCCGGCATCCGCAGAAAGCTACAAGGGCAGACTCAGAGAGCTTCTTGAGTGGTATAAGCGTCAGATGACAAAGCTCAATATTGAAGTTCATCTCAACACCGAGATTAAGGATGTAAATCAGTTCGGCACAGAACCCGTTGTTGTGGCTACCGGCTCAACCGCACGTGTGCTCAAGAGAGTTCCGGGTCATGAGAAGATGATTGAAGCGTGCGAGTTCCTGAACGGTAAAGAAGTCGGTCAGAGTGTCGCTGTTATCGGCGGCGGTCTCACGGGCTGCGAAATCGCCTATGAGCTTGCGCTTAAGGGCAAGGACGTGACAATTGTCGAGATGAAGGACGACCTTGTATCACAGAAGGGCGTATGCCTTGCGAACAGCTCGTATCTCAGAGAGTGGTTCGCGTGGAAGAAGGTCCCCGTTTATCTTGAGACAACCCTCAAGGAAGTCAGGGACGGTGCTATTGTCTGCACCGACAAGGCGGGTAAGGAAATTGAAATCAGGTGCGATTCCGTCATTTCCTCCGCAGGTTACATTTCAACGCCTCTTACAACCGAAAAAGAGCATAAGAACGTTAATCTCGTCGGTGACTGCCTGTCGGTCGGCAACCTTAAGACGGTTATATGGAGAGCGTATGAGGTTGCGATGAAGCTGTAAGGCAATTAGCAATGAAAAAGGGGCCGGGAGTCAGGGACCGGGGGCCGGGGAAACAAGGAAGTCCTGCGGACTTGGATTATAAGCTTCGCAAATTGTCGGCTGAAATATAAAATGCAAAAGTGTCTTGTAAAAGCCACGTGCCGATAAGGAAGTATTGTTTCAAAACAAAGACAATTCGTTAATTTACGGGTAAGGCTTATTTTGCATCTTTTCTGTGTGTTTTTTCGGAAAATTCAAAAACAAAGAAGGCCGTCGGATGGTTCCGACGACCTTTTTTTTGATAAGTCAGATTACGGTAATCGTACTTCCCGATTCCTTTTTTATTACTTCAAGATGTGTGGGGATATTGGCCTCCAGAAGCCGTACATGGCTTATAATTCCGATAGTCCCGGTCCCCTTTCTGACACTGTCCAGAACATCAATTGCGTCATGAATAGAGCTGTCATCAAGCGTGCCGAAGCCTTCATCGATAAACAACGCTTCAATCTGTACACCCGATTTTTGCGCTACGGCTGACATTCCTATTGACAGGGCAAGAGATACAAGAAATTTTTCGCCGCCGGAGAGCATTCCGACGCTTCTTCCTTCACGCTCCGGGCTTCTGTTATCGTGCACTTTAAGCTCAAGCCCTCGTTTGTTTCCGCTCCCCTTATCATCAGTTCTGAACAGATGATATCTTCCGCCGTGGACCTTTGAAAGCATACGGTTTGCCTCGGCAATCACCTGATTGAACATTATCGCCAGAACATAACGCTGAAGGCCGATTCCCGTATCACCGCGTAATTTTTTGGCAAAAGCAAGATCGCTTTCCGCCTGACGGATATTTTTATCATAATGAGCCTTGCTTTTCTTAAGCTCTTTCAGTTTTTGTTCCAGCCTTTTAACGGTGGTGGTTATTTCCGTTGATTTTTCTATAAAACCGCTTCTCTCGTCTGTTATTTCACTTTGGCGATTTTCAAATTCAGACTTATCAGGCTCTGTCTTATCCTTTAACCCGTTTTTCTTTTCTTCCGATTCTCTGACGGCATTTTCAAGAGAAGTATTGTAT
>CAVFUV010000176.1:0-4817 GCA_963625735.1 bacterium | reverse complement strand
TCGGAGAGCTTACAGAACCCGTTTGTGTTGTCGAGCGTTCTGCCCGTGCCCTTACGATTGCCCTTGTGCAATTCGGTAACATATCTGCCGTCATCGAGTGCGACAGCCATCATTTTCTTCGCTTTTATGTCATAGAAAAATGTTGTCGTGGGCGTTTTTGCCGTTACCAGATTATTTTTAAGGCTGAATCTGCACTCAACCTCGTCAGGTCCGCGGTTTAATATCGCCTGTGTCGGCATATCGCAGAATCTGTTTTTTTTCTGCTCCTCAACTCTCAGAATTTTATCGGTAATTACCGTAAAACGAAAGCCGTCAGTTATAAAGCATTGCCCGTCAATCGGCATTGCGAGTCCGGTCTGCCCGAATTTTTTCATAAAATCCGACAATGTCATCACCTCGAAAAATATTTTATCCCATATAACGAATTTTGTCAAACCATACTTGTTCTTTTGCATAAAATAAATCTTGAATTTGTATGTTCTGTGTGCTACAATGCATAAGAAATAATATTTTGTTCACAATATTTTAATGTGAACGTGATTTTTGACAGGAGAGAATTGCATGAAAAAAATTCTTAGCATCCTTTTGACTCTGACACTTGTCATTGCCGGTGTTTTGCCGTGCTTTGCCGCGGATAATGACGAGCTTTATCCCACAATCATGGTAGCGGGTTACAGCTCTTCATCGCTTTATAATGTTACCGAAAACGGTACAGAGCAGGTGTGGGGCGTTGCCACAGACGAAATACTTTCGCTTGTCCTTAAAAATATTGCCCAAATCGGCAAGGGACTCGGTGAAGCCGCGTTCGGAAAAGCCGACACAATCGCCGACCTTGTAGGCAACGCCATTGTCGATATGTACGGCGTTATGGCTTATGATGAGTACGGCAAGAGTGTTAACAATATTGTCCCGTATTCGCGGAAGGCCGCCGATACGCAGTATTCCTATCTTCAGAGTAATGTTAACGGCGAGCATATGCACGAACCCGAGCTTATTGCCACCGCAGCAGAAGTCTATAACGAAAAAACAGGTACCGACAACGGCTATGATTGGTGCTTCAGCTTCCAGACAGACTGGCGTCAGAATATAGTTGACTGTGCATCGGACCTTGACAGATACATTGATGATGTTCTCGCTTTCACCGGCGCAAAGAAGGTTAACCTTTTGGCAGTCAGCCACGGCGGCGAGGTATGCGCAACCTATCTGAGCCTTTACGGAAAAGACAAGCAGGTTGTCAACAACGCTGTGCTTACCGTTCCCGCAATCGGCGGTGCGTGTCTTGCGTCGGATCTTATGGCGGAAAATGTCGTGTTTGACGAAGAGACTCTTATGTATTTCATCGAAAACGGCATGATGTTCGAGACCGATATTGACTGGCTTGTAAAGGCAAATCAGCTCGGCATTCTTGATGATATCTGCAATCAGATTATGCATAAATACGCAAAGCAGGTTATCGGTTACTGGGGCAGTATATGGGACTTTATCTCGCCCGATTACTATGACGAGCTTAAGGCACAGCTGCCCGACATAATGCTTAATTCCGAGCTTATAAAAAAGAGTGATTATTTCCACTATACCGTTTATCCCGGTCTTTATGACAGCCTCAAAGAATGCGTTGACGGCGGCACGGACATCTATATAGTAGCCGGCTGTGCCGAACCCTCCGTTGTGGGGCTTCAGGAATATTCCGACGGTATCGTTACCGTAAAATCCTCGGCAGGTTCTGTGACCGCTCCTTACGGCAAACGCTTCGGCGACGGCTATGTTCAGGCAGGCACACAGTGCGATAACCCCGAGCATAACCACCTGTCACCCACAATGACAATTGACGCATCAACAGGCTATCTGCCCGACACAACATGGTATGTAAACGGGCTTTTCCACGGCATGACCTGGAAGGATGACTATACAAAAAATCTCTGCACAACTCTTCTTTTCTCCGACGAGAGCATGACCGTTTATTCGGATGAAAATTATCCGCAGTTTAAGTACAGCACAAACACATGCCACTCGGTTATTGGGGCGTTTAACAACTCGGTTGAAGGGTATCTGTCTTTCGATGACGATGCATTTACGGTTACAAATCTTTCAAAGAAGTATACTATGAAACTTCTGTCTGTTTCGACAAGCGGAATAGACCTGACATTTGATCTTAAAAAGCCCGTATATCTTAAGCCCGGCGAGAGCACAACGCTTCATTTTAACGGTGAAATTCCCGCGACAAGTCTTACAACGGCGGATGTGACTGTTACATATAAGCTTATCGGCAGTGTTACACCGTACGGCGAGAGAACGCTTGTGTTCACTCTCGAAAACGGTACGGCACCCGAGTACACGGAGCAGTACGCAGACGCAAATCACAAGACGGCGTTTGACGATGCGATTGATGATAAAGGGCTTGATATTCTTGAAAAGACAGGACTTTATCAGCTTTTCAAAATGATTTACGATATGCTTAAGTCTTTCCTCAGAATGTTCGGCACAATTTGCTGATATCAGATTAATATATCTTGATGAACCGGGCGTAAACAGCAGTAACCGGAATCAGTGACCGGTGGCCGGTTAACAGGGAAGACACTTCGTGTCTTGAATTGTGCGGCTTCGCGTTCTGTAAACATGTCAAATAATTAAACCGCAGTAGATTTGTTCACCTATTGCGGTTTTTTGATTATCATTTGCGAAGCGTTATAATTTAAGTCCGCAGGACTTCCGCAACCGCTCCTTGCTCCTTGCTGACTATTATACAATTTACCGTAACGAAGATGTTTTTATGCTTGTATATAGCCGTGATTTCTGTTAAAATACCATTATATTGTAACGGAGGGGGAGTTTGTTTTGCGTGAAAGCTCAAAAATAGCACTCGGTGGCATCATTTCGGCGCTTGCCGTTGTTATCATGCTCTCAACATATATAACGCCTCTCCTTGTGTACACCGCTCCGCCGTTTGCGGGGCTGCTTCTTGTGGTAATGCTCCGTGAAATCGGCTATTCGTGGGCGTTCGGAACGTATACGGCAGTGTCGCTTTTGTCGGTGTTTCTTGTTGCCGACAAAGAGTCCGCTGTGTTCTTTATGATGTTTTTCGGTTATTATCCGATTCTGAGAATGTTCATCAACAGCAAGATTAAGATAAAACCTCTGAGCTTTGCGATGGGCTTTGTCGTGTTC
The DNA here is from genome assembly GCA_963625735.1 of bacterium. Lineage (GTDB taxonomy): Bacteria > Bacillota > Clostridia > Oscillospirales > Acutalibacteraceae > RUG806. The sequence goes on along the minus strand of CAVFUV010000176.1, from coordinate 1,652 downwards.
AACTGTTCGCTGTATCTGTCCGTTAAAATCTGTTCCGAGATTTTCGGCATAGACTATTCCGATTTTACCGACGGCGGCACGGCAATGTTTATTCTGTTTATCGTACTTATGAATTTTGTTTTTATCGCTTACGATATTTTGCTGAATCGAGCGGTATATATTTATGACATGATGATTTCAAAAAAGGTCAAAAAACTGTTTCGGCATTAAGGGGAGTTAAGATGGCAACAAAAAACAAATCGGTATATGTGTGTTCCGAATGCGGCTGTGTGTCCCCTAAATGGAACGGACAGTGCCCCGAGTGCGGTGAGTGGAATACTTTCGTAGAAAGAACCACAAGTCCGTCGTCATCGGGTGCGGCTAAAACAAACGCTTCGTCCGGATATTCCGCATTGAGATTAAATGAAATTACGGACTGTTCCGAAATTCGCTTTGATACAGGCACGTCGGAGCTTAACAGAGTGTTGGGCGGCGGTCTTGTAAAAGGCTCGCTGGTTCTTATCTCGGGCGACCCCGGCATTGGCAAATCGACACTGCTTTTGCAGATGACGTCCGAGCTCGGAAAAACAAAAAATGTGCTGTATGTATCGGGGGAAGAGTCCCCTCAGCAGATAAAGCTTCGTGCCGAGCGGCTCAATGTTACTTGTGACGGGCTTCGTGTGCTGTGCAAGACGGATGCCGAGGCTATATGCTCCTATGTGCGTGAGACAACTCCCGATGTCGTAATTATAGATTCCGTGCAGACGATGCAGATAACGGAAATAAACTCCCTTCCCGGCAGTATAGCTCAGGTGAGGGAGTGCGCAAATCTTTTTATGCGTCTGTCAAAGGAGCTCGGCATTCCCGTCGTGCTTGTCGGTCATGTCAACAAGGACGGAAATATAGCAGGGCCTAAAGTGCTTGAACATATAGTGGACTGTGTTCTGTATTTTGAAGGCGAAAAAAATCTGTCGTACAGAATTCTGCGTGCCGTCAAAAACAGATTCGGCTCGACCAATGAAATAGGCGTTTTTGAAATGCGTGATACGGGGCTTTGCGAAGTGACAAACCCGTCTCAGGCTCTGATATCGGGCAGACCGTACGGCGTTTCGGGCTCTTGTATTGCGTGCGTGATGGAGGGCTCAAGACCGATTTTGGCGGAAGTGCAGGGGCTTGTCTGCCAGTCTAATTTCGGCAATCCCAGACGCGCGGCAAACGGATTCGACTACAACAGAATGTCAATGCTCATTGCGGTTCTCGAAAAACGCGCAGGGTATTATCTTAACGCATGTGATACATATGTAAATGTCGCCGGCGGATTAAGGATAGACGAACCCGCATCCGATTTGCCTGTTACACTGTCGCTTGTGTCGTCACTCAGGGATAAACCGCTCAGGGACGACTGCATCGCATTCGGTGAAATAGGGCTTGTCGGTGAAATAAGAGCCGTAAGCTATGCCGCAGTGCGTGTCAGAGAGGCTGTGCGGCTCGGATTCAGGAAGTGCGTATTGCCGACACATAATCTTAAAGAGCTTGATGAAAATCTTTTTGATAAGATCGAAATCAAGGGGGTAAATAATATACGGGCGGCGTTTAATGAAGCGGTTAAAGAGTGAGCAAGGAGCAGTTAGTAATTATAAATAATGCATAATGTAGAATGCATAATGCAGAAT
>CAVFUV010000175.1:0-4843 GCA_963625735.1 bacterium | reverse complement strand
AACAATTGATAGTAAAGTGTTTTTTTATGAAAAGAGGGATTTTGTTTAAATGCACAAAATCCCTCGGCTTCATCATGTGGTTTTAAACTATTTTAAAGCATATACACGCCCGATGCGAGTGCAACGAATTCTTTAGAACCCACTTTTATATACTTGTAAACGGGTTCGTCAAACTCTTTATATTCTTCTACAGAAAAATCATTGAGCTTGACACGCTTGATTTTGCACGAATCACGGTTGCATACATAAAGATAACCGTCATATTCCGTTACGGCAACGGGGTTAGAGAAAGTGGTGGAATTGTCTCCGCCTATTCTCATAACAACTCTGTTCTGAAGAAGTGAATACTTAATGATAAGATTTTTTGTGGGAACAACACTCCAGATATAATTATTATCGGTTGTTACATCCCTTGCAGGTGCGTCACGGTAAGTCAGATCTCCCGTACGAAGCAGTGTGCCGTTTTCGTCGAAAATTCCTATCTCACCGGATGAGTATATAATAAATGTTTGTCCGTTCCACAGCTTTGCAACATCGCAGGATACATAGTCGCCGAGCTGTTTTGCAATCGATTCAAACGAATTGCCGAACTTTGTCAACAGGTAAGCGTTTTTTGTAACGGTAGCTATTGACTGTGTGGCGATATCAAAGCTGTAAAAAGAAACCTTAACGGCACCGTTTTCGGCGTTTTCTTTAAGCACGAACTGAATACCGGACGGAAATCCTATCAAATCCACAATATCAAGACTGACTATTCTTATCATTATATTATCACCTGCCGCTGTTTTTAATATTGTATGACAGCTTCATAAGACTGTCGCTTAAGTGAACATTCTCAACCGTAGCATCCGGATATTTTGAGTGAATATCATAGTGCGAAAAATTCCAGAAGCTGTTTATTCCGAGAGAAATAAGCGTGTCAACAACCCCCGGGGTCGCTTCAAGCGGAATGCACAGCACAGCCATATCTATTTTGTTCTTTGCACAGAAAACCTCAAGGTCGGCGGAATCCTTTACGGGCAAGCCGTTCAAACGCAGTCTTGACAGCGTGGGATTCTTATCAAACACAGCCATAAGCTTAAAGCCCATTGTTTCAAATGACATCTGACTTGCAACTGCCTTGCCCATATTGCCGGCACCGATAATTATAGCGGACTTGAGGTTATCAAGACCCATTATCATAGACAGTTCTTTAATAAGCTGTTCGATATTATAGCCGTAGCCCTGTTGACCGAATCCGCCGAAACAGTTAAAATCCTGTCTTATCTGCGAAGCGGTAGAGCCCATTATTTCAGCAAGCTCTTTTGAAGAAATTCTGACAGTGCCGTTTTTCTGAAGCTCACACAAAAAACGGTAATATCTCGGAAGACGTGTAATTACGGAGCTTGAGATTTCGTTAATGTCTTTCATTATTTGTTCTCGTTTGCCATGGCAGTGAGTGTCTCCATGACATAATCACCGAACTCTGAGCATGTGCAGCCGTCGGAACGACCTGTGATGACATACTTTTTCTCGGTAAGCATGCAGACATCAAGAGCCTTGTCGAGCATTTCGGCCTTGTCTGTGTAACCAATATGAGAGAGAAGAAGAGCGGATGCTCTGAGCATGCTGCAGGGGTCTGCATACTGTGCTCTGCCTTCTTTTACCATTCTGGGAGCGGAACCGTGAATAGCCTCAAACATAGCATATCTCTTGCCTATATTGGCACTGCCGGCTGTGCCTACGCCGCCCTGGAACTCTGCGGCTTCATCAGTGATGATATCACCGTAAAGGTTCGGAAGAACAAATACCTTGAAGTCTCTTCTGCGCTTCTGATCGATAAGCTTTGCTGTGGTAATGTCAATATACCATTCATCGGTTGTAATGTCGGGATATTCCTTGCCTATTTCACGGCAGATATTGAGGAATTTGCCGTCGGTTGTCTTTATGACGTTTGCCTTCTGAATGATTGAAACTCTGTCTTTCTTGTTGGCTCTCGCATAGTTATAGGCAAGGCGCGCAATTCTCTCTGTGCCCTCTGTTGTGGTTACAACGAAGTCAAGTGCAAGCTCATCTGTTACGTTTACGCCGCATGAACCGACAGCGTATGCGCCCTCGGTGTTCTCACGGAAGAATGTCCAGTCGATGCCTTCTTCGGGAATACGAACGGGACGAACATTTGCGAAAAGGTCAAGCGCCTTACGCATTGCAACATTTGCGCTTTCGATGTTGGGCAGACCGTCACCCGCCTGAGGTGTTGTTGTGGGCCCTTTAAGAATAACATGGCACTTTTTAAGCTCGGCAAGAACATCATCGGGAATAGCCTGCATATGAGCGATACGGTTTTCTATGGTAAGACCGTCAATTGTCTTGAACTCGATTTTGCCGGACGCAACTTCATCCCTTAGCATGAACTCAAGAACTCTTGCGGACTCCGCCGTGATAACGGGGCCTATACCGTCGCCGCCGCAAACACCGATAATGATTTTATCGAGCTTCTGATAGTCTGTAAATTCTTTTGTGGCTTTTATTCTTTCATTTCTTTCGAGCTGGTCATTAAGAAGCTTTTTGTATGCTTCAACAGCGGCATTGATTTTGTCTTCGTACATTGTGGTTAGTCCTTTCTCAGTTGGATTTTGCAGTGTAGTTAAGCAGTCCGCCGGCAAGAAGAATCTTTCTCGCTCTGTCGGAAAGCTCGGCATTGAGTGTAATTTCTTTATTCTTTGTTATGTCTTTTACGGTAACTGTCGATGCACCCGCAATGGCCTTGTCAATATCGACAAATGTAAGCTCATCGCCCTGCTCGATTACATTGTAATCATCGGGATTTGCGAAGGTGAGAGGAAGTATACCGGAGTTTGTAAGGTTAGCCTTGTGCATTCTCGCAAATGAAATTGCTATAACAGCTCTTACACCAAGATAGAGGGGAGCGAGAGCGGCATGCTCACGTGATGAGCCCTGGCCGTAGTTTGCCCCGCCGACAATAATCGCCGTGCCTTCTTTTTTGCATCGCTCGGGGAATGTCTTATCGCATACACCGAAGCAGAACTGTGAAAGATATGGTACGTTTGAACGATAGGGAAGTATCTTTGCACCTGCGGGCATAATGTGGTCTGTTGTAATATTGTCGCCGACCTTAAGCAGAACCTTTGACGTAACGGTGTTTTCGAGTGCGTGTCCGAGAGGCACCGCCTTAATGTTTGGACCGTAAACAACCTCGGCACTCTTTGCCGCCTCTGCGTCAAGAGGAAGAACAACCATGTTGTCGTTGATTTCAAATGATTTGAGCATATGAATTTCGGGCATTTCACCGAGCGTTCTGGGATCTGTAAGAACACCGGCAATTGCGGAAGCCGCGGCTGTCTCGGGGCTTACAAGATAGATACCCGCATCGGCAGTACCGGAGCGGCCTTCAAAGTTTCTGTTGAACGTACGAAGTGAGATACCCTTTGAATTGGGTGACTGACCCATGCCAATGCACGGACCGCATGCACTTTCGAGAATACGTGCGCCTGCCGCAATCATATCGGCAAGAGCACCGTTTTCGGCAAGCATTGTAAGAACCTGCTTTGAACCGGGAGCAATCGAAAGACTTACATTCGGTGCGACCGTTTTGCCCTTAAGAATAGCGGCAACCTTGAGCATATCGAAAAGTGAGGAGTTTGTGCATGAACCTATGCAGACCTGGTCTATTTTGATATTGCCTATTTCTTCGACTGTCTTAACCTTGTCGGGCATATGAGGCATTGCCGCATTGGGGGCAAGCTTTGACAGATCTATTGTGATTTCTTCATCATAAACGGCATCTTCATCGGCAGAGAGGGGAGTGAAGGCCTCTTCTCTGTTCTGCGCCTTAAGAAATTCGCGTGTAATTTCATCGGAGGGGAATATGGATGTTGTAGCACCGAGCTCCGCACCCATATTTGTAATAGTGGCTCTCTCGGGAACGGAAAGAGTTTTTACGCCCTCGCCCGCATACTCGACGATTTTTCCGAGACCGCCCTTAACGGACATAATTCTCAGAACCTCAAGTATGATATCCTTAGCGGCTACCCAGGGGCTTAATTTGCCGGTAAGATTAATTCTGACCATTTTGGGCATGGGGATATAGTATGTGCCGCCGCCCATGGCAACCGCTACGTCGAGTCCGCCTGCACCCATGGCAAGCATGCCTATACCGCCGCCTGTGGGGGTGTGGCTGTCGGAGCCTAAGAGTGTTTTTCCGGGAACGCCGAAACGCTCAAGATGAACCTGATGGCAGATACCGTTGCCGGGACGGGAGAAACGAATGCCTCTCTTTGCCGCAACCGTCTGAATGAATCTGTGGTCGTCGGCATTTTCAAAGCCGTTCTGAAGAGTATTATGATCGATATAAGCGACGGACAGCTCCGTTTTTACACGCGGAACGCCCATTGCTTCAAGCTGGAGATATGCCATTGTGCCTGTTGCATCCTGTGTCAGTGTCTGATCTATTTTAAGACCGATTTCACTGCCGGGAGTCATATCACCGGATACAAGGTGTGCTTTAATGATTTTCTGAGATAAAGTAAGACCCATATTATCCTCCGTACTGTTTTATTTACATCTTATTATTATAAAATCCCCGACGGATTATGTCAATTGCTAAAAAAATATTTTTTCGGAAACTTTACACTTTAATTTGTAAAATTTTTGTTTATACTGATAAATTCGAGAATTGCCATGTTATTTAATTGATTTGCCGCGATTTTTATGATATACTTTCAGATACAAATTTTTATGGGAGAGAAAGTATTTTGGCTCAGAATAATAAAAGTTCGGCAACAAAAAAGACAAGTTCGTCAAAATCGACGAAGTCATCAGGCTCGACCCGTTCGAATATATC
>CAVFUV010000174.1:0-4850 GCA_963625735.1 bacterium | reverse complement strand
GTAAATCAGATCGTGATTGACAATCTCGGTTGCTCTGTTTCTGACATTGTTCATTCTCTGAACCCACAGCCTGTGAGTAGGTTCCATTCGGTACACGCTTGACCTGCCGTGACGCTTCCCGGTATTTATGAGCGAGGTTCCATGTTTCCTCGTCTACGATTGCCTCGTGGGTATTGGGGAACAGAAGTCTGTCCTCAGGTGCTACCGTCTTTCGCTTTTTGGTCTTGAAGCTGATCTGCTCGGTTTTGTGGAGTACAGTGTGACCGAGATATTCACGCCTGTCAAGGATGGAAGCAATAACGCCGACTCTCCATCTGTAAGGATCATCCCACACGATGTGGTTGTTCTGCTCTGGGTGGTATTTTGCGTTATATGCCGACGGAATGAGGATGTGCATTTCCGACAGCTTTTCGGCAATGGCCGTGAGGTTCGTTCCGCTTGCGGCAAGGTCGAATATCTGTCTTACCACCGCACCGGCAACGGGATCGACATACAGTTGCTGCTTATCATCGGGAAGCCTGTAAAATCCATATGGGACATTTCCGCTGCACCGCTTGCCGTTTTCCATTCTCGCCTTGAATACCGACTTTATCTTGTTGCTCGTATCCTTGGCGTAAAACTCGTTCATGATATTGAGGAACGGTGTGAAGTCGTTTTCCTGCGGTTTTTCGCTGTCAATGCCGTTGTTGATTGCGATAAATCTGATTTCCTTTTGAGGAAAAAGCATCTCGGTATAAAAACCGACTTGGAGGTAGTTTCTTCCGAATCGGCTCATGTCTTTCACTATAACAGTTCCTATTCGACCGCTCTCAATTTCCGAAAGCATTGATTGAAAACCGGGGCGGTTGAAGTTGGTTCCTGTGTATCCATCATCGGTAAAGTGCCGGATATCATGAAACCCGTTTTTTCGTGCGTAATCCTCTAAGTACATTTTCTGATTGGAGATGCTGTTTGACTCGCCCTGAAGCTCGTCATCTTTCGACAGCCGCTCATAAAGGGCTGTCGCTCGAAAAGCCTGATATTTAGCCACTTTATGGGCCTCCTTTCTTGATGTAGCTTTTCAGAATTGTCTTAACTTGTTTCCAGTGTACACCTCCTCTTGTTTTTCGGATCAAGCACAACGAAGCTTGTATTTGCGTTCATAATATTTGGCTTTGCGAAAAAGCGAGTTTTACCCGCGCCCGAGCCGCCGCATACAAGAACATTCAGATTTCGACGGTGCTTTCTGCCATTTAAGCCGATTGAGACATTCTGCGTTAACAGCTTATTTTTCTCCGTTTCTTTGTCGGCGTATTTCTTATTTACCGAGCCCGGCGTGCCCCATTTAGCCGAGCCGTGTTCCTCGCGCCGTCTGTAATTGCTCTCCGTTGAAAGATAGATGCCGATTGCAAGCCCGTAGAGTAAAAGCAAAATGAGGACAGTTTTAAGGCTGTCCTCACAAAGCTGTATTTTGAACGGGTTCTGCATTACGGTGCCGAACTGTTCGATTAATCCCGGCAGTCCGTCTGCCATACACGGTGCAATCAGGAGCGCAAGCCACACAACGGGTATTACGCCTAAAGAGTAGAGAATGATATTCTGTTTGGAAAGCTTATCGTGCTTCACGGTCGGCTCTCCGCTTTTCTTTCTTAGTCGGGGCATCGATGACCTTTAAGATAAGGTCGTTAATATCCTCCGTGGGCTTTTCGTCCCTCAGAAGATCGTTTCTGAAATCCATAAGGCCGCTGACCATAAGCCTCTGCTCAAAGTCATCGAGCGTTACGATTTTCTTTTCTTCCGCCATGTCACATCCTCCTTATCGTGCTTCATCACTGCGGTCCTTCGGCTTTCTGTTCCTGTCGAGGACCTTTGCCATATCGCCTGAAATCTCATTTGCCGTATCTCTGATTTTGGTAAGCTCCCCACGGATGCTCTTCGCGTCCATGCCGGACAGTGTTTCCGAAAGTCGTTCAAAGCTGAAGCTGTCTTTTGCGACATTGTATCGACTGCACAGCACATACGATACGCAGTAGCCGGTAAACGCATGGTCGTGTCTGTCATAGTTACCCTTATCAAGATGAGCGTGGGCAAGCTCCTGAGAAATGCCTCTGAAGATGTCCTTGGCTTCAAGCCCGGCTCTTACGAGAAGCTTTTTGTCCTCAGGGCGATAGAAGGCGTTAATGCCATCGGGCAGGCTGTGGCTTATCTCCATTACGCACGGTGCGTTATTGATAATCGCCTTCAGAAGCAGACGGTTATCATACTTTACACTCGGCCGCTCTTTTGCGGTTGAATTGGTCTGTGTAATATCAAACACCTTTTTCGTGTTGTAGCTCACGCCGACCGTGCCGTCCTCCTTGGTGTATTCCTCTCCGGGTTCAAGAAGGACAATGCCGCTTTCACCCTTTTTGATAAAAATATTGTTGTCCTTCCAGCCCTTGAAGTCGGCAAGCTGTCTGGCATCGGGCTTCTGCGCCGTAATGAGCAGCGCATTGCCGACGGAATAGCGGTCAAAGAACGCCTGCACATCAAGATAGGTCTGAAACAGCTTACTGTCGCCGGCCATTCGCAGGGCAGTGTCGTCAATCATCTTGAAAGCGTTGTCGCGTTCCTGCTTTTTCTGCGCCGCCCATTTATCCTTGTTGAACGAGGTAAAGCTCTTGTCCTTATTTTCGCTCGGTTTGCTTGCGTTGAAAATATCATCGTAGTTTTCCATCTGTTATCTCTCCCTTGCTTTTTTCGGCACATCAATGTGCTTTGTTTCCCGCGGCAGTGTGTCTCGGCTCTTTGCCGCCGCTTTTTCCGCACGCTGTCTCTGTTCCTCGCGGATCTCCTTCATCTGCTCTCTGACAGAGGGACGGGCGTCCGCCGAATCAGAGATACCCCTGTCGGTTCTCCTTTGCTGCCTTGATGTAGGCTCGGACTGACGGGATTTCGTCTCCGGGCCTTGCGTGGGGTTTTGCTTCTGTGCCTCCTCCTTGTTGGGCGTCGGAGAAAGCAGGGCATCAAGAAATGCCTCGTCCTTGTCCTTTTCTGTGGTATTTCTGTCGGGTGTGGGGATATTCGTGTTTGTCTGTTCCTCCTTTGCCCTGACAATCTCGGTTCTTGCTGTGCCGATATCGGCGGTGGCGATACCGAAACGCTCGAAAATGCGGTTAAGCTTGCTTGCGTCCTCCGCTCTCACAAAAACATCGGTGTGTCCGTCCTCTACGGTTTTGTCTTTGAGTACGCAGTAGAGAACACCGTATTTCTTTGCTTCAAAGCAGAATCTCGAAAGGTCCTTGTCGTCAATCGAAAAGACCTTAAGCTCTTTTCCGCTTCTGAGCATGTTGGTAAGCCTTGTCTTGCCGCGTGTCTTTTTCTGATCCTTGAGTACCGCATAGAGCAGAACGGCAAGACGCTCAGCTCCTTTGCCCGCCAGCTTTGCGGCGACCTCAACTCCGTTCAGCGTCATTCTCACGACCTGTTCGGCTGCTTCTCCCGATGAATAGCTCATGTTCGTTTGTCTCCTTTCTCTCATTTTCTTTGATCTGCTCAAGGTTTCGCTGTACCTGCACGGATCTTTCTGCTATATCCGTGCAAAGCGTGATTTCTTTTCGGCAGGTGCGTATCTCTTTTGAAAGCTCCGCTATACGGCTCTTCGTCTCATCGGCACTTTTCTCATCGCCTTTGCACTTGTGCCGTTTGAGTTCGTTTTTCAGTTCCGTGCGGCTTTCGGTGAGAGTGACGATTTCTTTTTCCTTGTCGGCTTTATATCCGTCAAGCTCAGAAACCGTCTTGATACCCGTCTTTCTTAAGAAATCGGCCTGAGCAATATATTTATCGAGCTTTGTCACATCCTCGCGTAAAAAAGCCGACACCTTTTTTACGGATGCCGGCTTGTGAACGATGATATGAAGCTCGTAGCAGTAGTAAAGATAGAGTGCGTAAAGACCGGTAGCCTTTTTCGCGTCCTCCTTAAAGTGATAATACGGTGCGGTTTTGTCCTCCCGATTTTCCGTGAATGGCTGCTTTTTGCGGTAGTTATTCTGTATTCGCTGTTTTATGGAATCAAGCTCATAATATTCGCCGAGCTTATCGAGACGAAAATGTCTGTCACCGTCCACAATTCTTACAATCGGGTGGGCGCGGGGTGAGCCCTTCGGCGTTTTGGTGATTACCTCGTAACCCATTTCTTTCATAACCCGAAGAAAGTCCCGCTGAGTAGTGGAGGCAAGTATCGCGCGGTCAATATCATCTCTGATTCTGCCGCGCATTGTGGGCTTGCCGTTTTTCTCGGCAGACCACTCGCCGTAATTTACCTTGCGTCCCACCGGATTATCTATTACGGAAATGCGGGCCTCACGGCAGAGCCTGTCCGACACTTCCCGCATATGCCTATAATCGGCAGGAGAGTTGTAGAACTTCTTGCCGTCCACATCCGATACTGAATTTATTACGAAGTGGTTATGATAATGGCCCGTGTTGCAGTGTGTCGCAACGACAACCTGAAAGCGGTCGCCCCATAATTCCTCCGCAAGCCTTACGCCGATTTGGTGAGCGGTCGCGGCATCAACCTCGTCCGCCTTAAAGGACTGATACCCGTGATAATTGAAGTGACAGCCATTATTCCGCATCGGAGGTGTAGGCGTCACTGACCAGCTTGGTGGCGGCTCTGATTTCCTCCAGCCCCTTTCTGAACTGCGGCATATCCGGAGCACCGGTTGAATTAAAACGCTTCAGTGTCTGATCCAGATTATATCCGGCCTGCCGCATGGCGCGAAGCAGCATCGGGACATCTGCGGGAGGGGCTTCTTTAACCTGCTTATCCGCTACACTGTGACGGATAAATCCGCCGATAGACATACCGCACTTTTTCGCTTTCTTTGCGA
>CAVFUV010000173.1:0-4951 GCA_963625735.1 bacterium | reverse complement strand
GCTGTCAAGCATATTTTCATATATCGTTGATGTAGGTGTATTCATCTCGCTGAAATCGGTAGTCACAAATTTATCAACGGTAAACGAGTCAATTATTTTCGAAGCCGCTCCCATGTGGTCGGAGTGCGGATGTGAAATAATGTACATATCAAGCTTTTCGACACCCTTTGATTTTAGCTCAGACACAACAAAATCGGCTGTTGCGGCTTCCCCTCCGTCAATAAGAATGTTCACGCCGTTGCACTGAATAAGCTCGCAGTCACCCTGTCCGACATCAATGAATGATACACTCATCAATGATGATAAATCTGCGGGAGTCTGCTTTGTGCCGAAATATTCGACAGCCGCCACAATAAGGGCAATCAGAATAAGAACGGCGGGAACGGCTTTAGCGATGAGTCTTTTGATTTGTCTTGTTTTTATTTCTTTTTTCATTTGAGTAAACCTTTTTGCCGGGATTGGAATTTTTATTCGCAGTATGTTGTCTGCTTTCATTGACAAGGCAGTTGGGACCCGTACCGATTAAATCATATCGCCCCGCTTTTTTGAGAGCCTTGATAACAAGCTCTTTATTTCCGGGAACGTAGTATTGCATAAGAGCACGCTGCATGGCCTTGTCTTCGGGATTTTTAGCGACATAAACACTCTTAAGAGTATAGGGGTCAAGCTCCGTATAAAACATTGCCGTTGAAATAGTGCCCGGGGTCGGATAAAAATCCTGAACCTGTTCGGGGTGAAGCTTCTGCTTTTTTATAAACAGAGCAAGCTCTATTGCGGAATTTAAGTCCGAGCCCGGGTGTGAAGACATAAGATACGGCACAATATACTGCTCTTTGCCGTATTCGGCGGACAGCTGAAAATATTTTTTGGCAAATTTAAGATATGCTTCAATATGGGGTTTGCCCATCATATCGAGAACCATGGCGGAACAATGCTCGGGCGCCACCTTAAGCTGACCGCTTACGTGATAACGCACAAGCTCACGGATAAATTCATCTGACGGGTCTTCCATAAGATAATCAAAACGGATTCCCGAGCGGATAAAAACCTTTTTTACGCCGTCAATCCGGCGAAGTGATTTCAGAATATCTATATATTCGGTGTGGTCTGCCTTGAGATTTTTGCACGGAGTGGGGGCAAGACATTTTTTGCCCTTGCAAAGTCCCCTCTCCTCCTGCGAAGAGCAAGACGGGTGTCTGAAATTCGCGGTAGGTCCACCGACATCATGAATGTAGCCCTTGAAATTCGGCAGAGTTGTCAGGAGCTTTACTTCTTTTATGAGGCTCTCTTTGCTCCGTGAGACAATATATCTGCCCTGATGGAATGCGATTGAGCAGAAATTGCACCCGCCGAAACAGCCTCTGTTATGTGTTACCGAGAACTCAACTTCTTTGATTGCGGGCACACCGCCGTCTTTTTCGTACATGGGATGATATGTTCTCATGTAAGGGAGTTCATATATGCTGTCAAGTTCTTTACTTGTCAAAGGAACTGCCGGAAGGTTCTGTACAACCATCTGTTTACCGTGTCTTTGTTTGATGATTCTTCCTCTGAAAAAGTCCTGCTCATCCTGCTGCAGACGGGCAGCTATGGCATATTCACGTTTATTTTGCGACACATTTGTAAAGGAAGGACATTCCACCCCTGTAAAGGGAGTATCCTTTACATCACAGGCATAGCATACGCCTCTTATATCACGCATTGTGTCGGGCTTTTCGCCGTTTCTCAGACGCTCTGCGATCTCAACTACCTGTCGTTCACCCATGCCGAATATAAGCAAATCCGCACCGGATGAAATAAGAATAGACGGATGCACACTGTCGCTCCAATAATCGTAGTGGGCAAATCTTCGAAGGGACGCTTCAAGTCCGCCGATGATTATGGGAACATCGGGATAGGCTTTTCTTGCAAGTGAGCAATAGACTTCAACTGCTCTGTCGGGGCGTTTGCCGGCTTTTCCTCCGGGGGAATACGCGTCGTCATGGCGTTTTCTTTTGGCAACGGTGTAATGAGCCACCATCGAATCTATGTTGCCCGAAGAAATCATAAAGCCGAGTCGGGGCTTGCCGAAGCGTCTGAAATCATCTTCATTGTTAAATTTCGGCTGCGCGAGAAAAGCGACAGTAAATCCGTTGTCCTCAAGCACACGGGTGATAATTGCCGCACCGAAGCTCGGATGATCGACGTATGCGTCACCGCAGACATAGACAAAGTCAACTTCATCCCAGCCTCGAGCTGTCATATCTTCTTTTGTTACGGGTAAAAACATAAGGTTACATTCCTCTTAAGATGTCTGCTGACCACATTCAGAGTGGAGTGTGGAGAGTGAAGTGTGGAGTTATCGGGTAATAAGTTTTGATGAAAAATACCATTTATTCATCAAACGAATTATTGTCTGAGCCGAGCGGTGTGTCGGTGACATCGGATGACATGGCGTTCATTTCGTACCACTGCTGTTTTGTGAGAAGCACTTTACGGGGCTTGCTGCCTTCGGCAGGACCGACAATGCCGTTTTCTTCGAGTGTGTCCATAAGTCTGCCGGCTTTTGCGAAGCCGAGCCCCAAATGACGCTGCAAAGCCGAGATTGAAGCCTTTTCGGGAGTGTTCACAAACAGTTCTATCGCTCGCATCATAAGGTCATCGCTCTTATCGACAGCGCCTGCTGAGCCGGAATCAGACCCGCCCTTCTTTTTGCTGTCGGCGGCGGCCTGTCTCTCGATTTCCTGCTGAACGGAATCGTCATAGGTCGCGGTACCGTTGGATTTTATGTAGTTTACGATATTCTTTCGTTCGTCATCGGTGATAAACGCACCCTGAAGACGTTCGGGCTTCGGGAAGCCGACGGGGTAATAGAGCATATCGCCGTGACCCATAAGCTTCTCGGCACCGCCCTCATCGATTATAATTCGAGAGTCTATCTGCTGTTTAACCATAAGCGCTATACGGCTCGGTATGTTTGCCTTAATAATACCGGTGATAACATCGGTCGAAGGACGCTGTGTGGCAATAACAAGGTGCATACCTGCGGCACGTGCCATCTGAGCAAGACGCTGAATTGAATCTTCAACCTCGGCCGGTGCGGCAGACATAAGGTCCGCCAACTCATCGATAACAATTACAATCTGCGGCATTTTGGGCATATCGCCTGTCATTTCACAGAGGTTATTGTATGAGCCAATATCACGTACGCCGTTTGCGTTAAGTGTTTTGTATCGTGAAAGCATTTCGGTAACAGCCCACCCCAAAGCACCGGACGCTTTTCTGGGGTCGCTGACTACGGGGACAAGCAGATGTGGAATGCCGTTATAATCGCCGAATTCAACCTGTTTGGGGTCAATAAGCAGAAGCTTTACTTCATCGGGGGATGCATTATAAAGAATGCTTATAATCATTGAGTGCAGACAGATTGATTTACCTGAACCGGTAGTACCCGCAACAAGCAGGTGCGGCATTTTGGCAAGGTCGCAGTAAACGGGATCACCCGAAATATTCTTGCCGAGTGCAACCGTAAGCTTGCTCTTTGCGTTCTTATATTCGGGAGTATCGATAACTTCACGGAATGTAACAGTGGTTTTGTTGCGGTTAGGTATTTCTATGCCGATTGCCGCTTTGTTCGGAATAGGTGCGACAATACGAAGCCCCGCAGGTGCCGCCATATGAAGAGCAAGGTCATCCGACAGGCTTGTAAACTTGTTGATTTTAACACCGGGCGACGGCGACAGCTCATATCGTGTAACGGTCGGGCCGGGAACGACATCAACAATCTCGGCTTTGACATTAAAACTGTTAAGTGCGGCAATAAGCTTTTCGCCGTTTGCGCGAAGCTCATTTGCTTCATACCCCTTTTTGACGGGTTCGGGCATATTCAGACAGTCAAGCGGCGGAAAATGATACACGGGCTTTTCGGGAGCGGCGGCAAGCGCGTCGTCAAGCTCACGGTTTATCATTTCGCTCTCTTTATCCGAAAGAGGATCGATTTTTTCCGTTTTCTCTGTTTTACCGTCGGACCGCTGAGGGATATCGAATATCGAGGAAATTTCTTCACGTGGTTCACTGCCTGTGATTTTCTCTATATTAGACTTGTCACGCTCGGTGGCATTAAAAGCGGCTTTTGAGAAAATATCGGGCTCTTCTAAGGTTGCTTTTTTCTCGTTTTTGCTTTCGCCTGTCGATTGTTTTTTTGTATTGATATTATCGGTATTCGGTGATGAGGTTTCGGAATTTTTGTCCTCTTCTTCATCGGCGACATTGAAAATCATATCAAAGACGGATGATTTGTCTTTCTTTTCGGTATTAGAATGTTCTGAACTGTCGGTGTCGGACTGATATTTTTCTCTGCGTTTCTGCTTTTCTTTTTCTTTGCTGTCTTTATAGTTTTCCACAAGTCGAGTCAGCTCAATGCCCTTGCACTCACGCTCCAGCTCGTCCATCTGAGCCGATTCGGTTCTTCGTCTCTCTATGTCGGATCTGACATTTTCAACGGCTTTTGCTGTTTTTTCGCCGACTTTCTTTACGGGTTCTCTCGCTCCCGAAAAAATCTTAAACAGTGTAATTCCGAACATGAACATTATATCGACAATCAGAAAAATTGAACAGAAAACATTTGAAATTGCCGTGGAACCGCATATTGCGAAGAGACCGCCGCCTATTACAGCACCGATAAAACCGCCCGATGTTCTGTAAGCTGTGTCTCCGTAAAAAACACTGTCATATGATTCTTTGACGGCATCGACAAAGCTTAAATCGGGATTTACCGCAGATATGTTTTTAATATGAAGAAACGCGCAGATTATCGCAAAAAGGCAGTAAATTTCAAAAAGCTTTGTTAAATGCGACTTCTTGTCAATTGCAAGAATTTTGAACACTGCGGAAATGACTAACAGAACGGGGATTACAAAACCGCTTATTCCGAACACGGCAAAATAGAACATGTGCAGTTTGTTCCATGCGC
>CAVFUV010000172.1:0-4960 GCA_963625735.1 bacterium | reverse complement strand
TATTCGGTGGGTTCTGTTGCAGTACGCCGCAAACTCCGCATAGGCATTGTTAAAAGCTGTTCTTGAGTTTGCATAGCGTGATGTGTCGCCGTTTATCTCGTCCGTCATTGCCGCAAGATATTTTGCGTAAATACCGTCATACGGATATTTTACAAGCAGAACGGTATTGCCGGGAGTACCGGGAGCATAGCCGTAAAATTCATCGGAAAAATCGGAATAGAGTGAAATAATCTCGGTAAAAATTCTGCCGTCAAGTTCCGAAAGCATTCGAAGCTTTTCGGAATATTCGAGTGAATTGGGGCAAAGGTCGTCAAAACGGCTTATGGCGTTGTCAACGGTCAATATATCGCCCCCTTATCGGCCGCTTACGGAATTTATAAATTCGTCGGCGGACTGTCTTGACGAAAACGAATTTTCGACAACCTCGGCAAATTCGACAGGCAAAGACACGGTTATGCCCTTTTTAATCATCATTCTTTTGCCGTTGACGGCGATATAGAGAGTGTCGTCGTGCTTGTTTTCTTTGGGGACGAAGACCTCTTTTGCAGTTGTTGCTGCATTCTTTTTTGACATATTTATTTCTCCTTTTGGTATTTATAAGTTATGGAAGGTAAAGGGGCCGGGGGTCAGGGACCGGGGACCGGGGAAATAAGGAAGGCACTGCGTGCCTTGGATTATATAAGCTGTACCTTTTGCGAAGCTCAACTCCACACTCCACACTCCACACTCGGCGAACCACACTCCGCACAAGATTTATAGTGTCGCTCCGCCTTTTGCTCGGCTCAATTCAGAAGCACAACTTAGTTTTCTTCCGCTGTGGGTGAAAATTCCGAGCCGGATTCGACTCTTATAAGGTGCTCCTCAAGCAGTCTTTTGGCGACCTTGGTGGCCTTCCAGCCGACGGATGAACGCTGATTAAGCGGATCATTGCCGTAGCCGCGCTGTTTTACAATGTGCTCAAGTCCGCCGCCCTCGATGCTTGTTACACCGTAGGCGTTTGCGGCGATAAAGAGCGTGCAGAAGACAGCCGAGCCGTCCTTGCCGCCGCCCGTGCCGCAGATAACGGCGTTTTCGGGAATATTCGCAACCTTTGTGCCGAGTGTAAGAACACTTTCGCCGTTTGTGTTCGTAATTGAAATAACTGTGTTCTCGACACCGTTTACATAAACGGGCACGGGAGTTTCGAATGTAACGGGCGTAAGAATCTCGCTGACCTTTACGGTGTCGGTTTCGGCTGCTGCGGCCTTTGCCGTGAGGCGTGAAAAACCGTCGGCTATCTTTTTGGGAGCGAAAATTTTCGCCTCGGTGCTCTCGACAAAACGTACGCCGCCGAGCATTCCGATTTCACCGCGAAGGATATTTTCGGGATCGGCATATTTCTGAATGCCTATCCACTGCTCGCCTGCGTCCTGCATGAGATCATATGCGACATAAGGATGGATTACGGCAACATATGAGCCGTTGATTTTGGGAGCGTTAACCGCCTTAAGCTCCGCCGCCGCTCTGAAAACGTCCTTTACTCTGAAGCGGCAGTCGGGAGTAATATCCTTGCGTGAGTAAATTTCAACGATATTGCCGTCCCTGATTTTGGGAACGTACATAACGTTTGTGCCGCCGACAAGCTCATTTCTGACGCCCGTGTCAAGAGTAAGCCCCGCCTGAGACGCAAGCTCCTTTGTAGCCTCGACAATCGTATTGTCAACGGCAGTCAGCTCAAGCATATCGGTCTGTTCGATATAGTCGCCGTACTGATCGACAGTGCATTCAACCTCGGACACCTGAAGCTTGCTGCCGCCGGGAGTTACGCCCTCGGTTATGGCTTTCATCGCCTTCGGGAGCTTCGAAAAGCGTCTGAAGGATACGGTCTTGCCGCCGTTTTTGGGTATGTTTCTCTGCTGACCGAACTGCTCGTGAACAAGATTCGCGCCCGCAAGGGTAATGAGCGTCTTGTCATAGAACTTTTTCATTTCGGGTGTGAGAGTATCGGCATCGGTGATCGTGCCGTTTTCCATTGTGCCGGAAGTGGTGTTGACTACCTTATCGGCAAAAAAGTGATTGAGTGTGATTTCTGTGTTCATAGTGATTTCTCCTTTTTCGTTTTCTGTAATTCTGCTGTAATTCATAGATTTCTCCTTTTTGAAATAAATTTTTTACCTGAAAGTAACTTTTGCGCCGTTTCCGACGTCGGCGATTATTTTCATAATCTGCTTTTCGGTAAGCGAACCGACATCGATTTTCGCGGCTGTGGATGCCCTGTCAAGAACGGAATTTTCGGACGGACGAACGGAAACATTCTTAACCGCACCTGCCATTTTCTCGCTGACCTGACCGACTGCGTAGCGAATGACACCGGACATAATTTCGTTCAGGTGGGCGCACTCGTAGGCGTTTCTGACGCTTATGCCGCTTCTGACGAGAGACGAAAATGTTTTGTTTGTCTTAAGCTCGTCGTCAAACGAAAATGACGGATAGATTTCCTTTAGCTTTTCGCTCTCGTTTTTCCATTCGGCAATTACGCCGTCGGCCGCCGTCGCACGCTTTCTTTCGATTATAACGTGCTTTAAGGCTTCGAGCGTTTCGGCATCGGACATGTGCTCGGAATCGGGCTCGGGCTGTGGGGCTTCGACATTTTCCGACAAATCAACGGCCGCTTCAGCTTCGGCGGAAGAGTCCTCGGAGTCGGAAAAGATACTGAGAGTTAATAGGGTTGGCAGTTTGTCGTTCATAGTATCACCTCGCTTTCTTCATTTGATAATTAAGAATTAACAATTAACAATGTCGGAAGTCCTGCGGACTTGGATTTATATAGCTTCGCAAGACAATTAGCAATTAGCAATTGCGCGTCTTGGATTATATAAGCTTCGCGAAAGGCGAAGTGTCTCAAAGATGCGTATAACTCCACACTCCACTCTCCACACTTTCCTCATGCTGTTTCGCATCTCAGGTTTTCGGGATACATTTCTTCTATTCTCTCAAATCCCTTTCTGACCGTGTCGAAAACCGTTTTTACAATCGCTTCGCCGTATGTGTCGTCCCACTCCGCTTCTATGGCGACTTCACCGCCCGCCACCGCCATTGAATTTATTTTCGCCGCACGCTCATCGTCAAGCTCCCGCAGTTTTTCGGCGAGAGCGATGCACAGTGCGGATACACCGGCACATACATTTCTGTCCCCGGCGTGACCTCTGCATTCAAACAGAATTCCGGAATTAAGCTCCGTAAACATTACCTTTGTCATTCTGAGTCTCCTTTTTGACGGAAGAACTGTATATTCTGCCGTTTTCTTCGATAATACGAATAATTTTTTCTTTATTGTCAATGTCAATAAGCTGCATGCAGGCGAGGGATTCGACACTCCTTGCGGGGTCAAAAAATCCGAGCTTATAGAAATTGAGTGCGTCGTTGTTCTGATTTGCCCTTGAAAAGGTGTTCTGCTTGTGTGCTCTGACGCTGACATCGAACACCGGCACTCTGTGCCCTAAGTCGTAGCCAAACTCGTTGCCGAGGGATTTTGGGCTTATTAATGAATTGTCAAACGAGCCGTATGCGTTCTCGCCGTCCGAGCTTAATATACGCATATTTCGAGAAACAGAATAGAACTGGCGGATAAGCTCAATGCACAGCGTGCATATTTCGGAAAACGCCCTGTATGTAGCTGAAATCATGTCACGAGACAGCTTGTTGCCCGCCTCCTGCAAGGCATTTATCGCTGTGCCGGATGTAACGCCGCCGACTGTGCCGCCGGTTGTGAAATCCCTGTTGCCGCTCGTCTCCTTAAGCTCCGATATCTTGTTATTGAGCACGGTGACATAGACACTCGAAAGCGTATTCGGTGATATCTCTCTTATGGATTCTTCACCTAAGGACGAGCCGCTGACGTGGACAAAATCCCTGTTAAAGTCGGCGAATTCATCTTCGTTGACCGTGCCCTCGTTTCGGATAAAATATCGGCGTCTTGCACCCATTCGGGCATTGCGGACAATTTCGGTGCTTAATATGTCAATCTCCTCCTGCACGCCCTTCATAATGTCGATAAAGCCGAAGCCGACGGGCGTGCCCTCCTCCTTAAAGAGCGGATCGAACACGAACGGATATCTGCCGTGGTCGTACCAGCCGCGGGACGTGTATTCGGGGTCGTTTTCGGATGCGTACAAAAGCTCTTCACCGACGAATTTCACAAAGTGCAGTACGGTTCGCCCGCCTGATTTTTTCTTGTAGTACCAGTCGACGACCGTTGATTTGTCGGTAATGTCGACATTTTTGTCATAGAGATAACCGTAGGTCTCGCCGTTTCCGCCGAGCTTGCCCTCTAAAAACGGGTACTGCTCGATTAAAAGATCGTTGTCGGCAAGCTCGGTATAGAACAGGTTGCGACTTTTCTGAATGTCTCTGACACCGGGCTCCCAATAGAGATTGAGAATATCGGCACAGCGGACATCGATATCGCCGAGCATGTTTTCGGCTTCCGGATTCCACAGCACACTGTATACTGCGGTGCCCGTTTTGAGCTTGGCGTATGACGCATCGGAATAGACCTTTTCGAAGTCGTTTCGCTCAAGGATAACCGGGATAATGTCCGTCAGCTGTGCCGCCGCCGTCTCGTCTGACGATTCTCGGGGCAGAACCGTACACTGGGGAACGGCATCCATAAAATCGGCGTGCTTGTTTATGATTGAGTTGAACAGCCACGCACTTGAGGACGGGGCTTTTCTGTCGTCCGTGTCGTGCCAGTGGTAAAGCCTGAAGCGGTTTTCGTCGTCGACAATTCTGTTTTCGAGCCTCTGCCGAGATGCCTTGTAGCGTTTGAGCGTCTCGAGAGCCGATGTTATCTCCGCCTTGCCGATGGCATTGCCGACAAGGGAAGGAATGTTTTTATCTTGCATCTTTTTTTCCTTTCTTTACTTGGTTCTTTATAAAAGCTGTATGAAACCGCCGGACACAAGGGGCCGGGGGTCGGGGG
>CAVFUV010000171.1:0-5016 GCA_963625735.1 bacterium | reverse complement strand
CTTTTATTATACAGGTCCACTTAATTCTTAATTCTTAATTCTTAATTATTAAATGATGTTTATTCCGTTCTTCTCAAGAATTTCACGAAGTGCCGAAGAATTGTCTCGGCTCAAAGGAATTTCACAGTCTATGCCCTTAAGCTTAATTATATACGACCTGTGAAACATATCCGAACTTACAGATTCGATAAGCGATACTTTTACCACAAAGGACTGATGACAGCGGAAAAAGCCGTAATCCTCAAATACCGCCGCAAGCTTTTTAAGGCTCTCGGAAGACATTAGCTCACGGCCGTTGACACAGACAACCTTTACTTTTCTGCCGACAGTCTCAAGATAGGCGACATCCGATACGCTCACAATTTCAAGGCGTGACTCAACATGAAGTCCTATCTGCTTATCCGTATGCTTTTCGGGCGATTTTGCTTCTGTTTTTTCTTCTGCAATGTTAAGAATCTGCTCAAGCCGTGTTATGCTTATGGGCTTTACAAGAAAAGACAGCGGCTGATAATTATATCCCTCAACCGCGAAATCGGTGTGTCCCGTAACAAAAACATACTGCACTTCGGGGTAATTGTTATGGATAAACGACGCTACCTCAAAGCCGTTCATTTCGCCCATTTCAATATCGAGAAAAACAAGATTTACGGGATTTTTTCTGATAAATTCAATTGCTTCGATTCCGGAATTAAAAGAACCGACAAGCGAGACATTGTCAAAAAGCGACAACGCCCGTTTTGTTATGTTCATTGAATTTTCGTCATCGTCAACCGCTAAAACCTTAAGCATCCGTAAAGTACCGTCCGAAAAAACTTTTCTTTATTTTAGTACATTTTTTCTGTAATAACAAGATATTTCCGATAATTGAATTAATCAAAATTTTGCTTGCAAACTTAAAATTTATGATTTATAGTTTATAAAACGATTTGGTTTGAGGTAAATAATATGTATCTGTTTTTGCTGTCTCTGATTTATCTTGCGTTTATAAGTCTCGGTCTTCCCGACTCACTTTTAGGCTCGGGCTGGCCCATGATGCACACGGAACTTAATGTACCGATATCATATATGGGAATTATCTCAATGATAATATCGGGCGGAACAATTGTTTCAAGTCTGTTTTCGGATAAGCTGACACACAAGCTCGGCACAAGAATTGTAACCGTAATAAGCGTATTTCTGACTGTTATAGCACTGTTCGGATTTTCATTTTCGACAAAATTCCGGATGCTTATACTGTTCGCAATTCCCTACGGTCTCGGTGCGGGAGCGATAGACGCGGCTCTTAACAATTATGTCGCCCTTCACTATAAGGCAAAGCACATGAGCTGGCTTCACTGCTTCTGGGGAGCGGGAGCGATAATAAGCCCGTTTGTTATGAGCTATGCCCTGTCAAACCGCACATGGAACAGCGGATACAGAATTGTCGGATTTATTCAGCTTGTTATAGCAATTGTTCTGCTTGTCACATTGCCCGTCTGGAAGGTCAACGAAAAGCAGGAAACGGCACAGTCAAAGAGCATGGGGTTCGGCTCTGTTCTTAAAATTAAGGGTGTTCCGTTCCTTTTATTGGGATTTTTCGGCTACTGCTCGGCGGAAGTCACAACCATGCAGTGGGCAAGCACATATTTTTCGGAAGTAAAGCACCTGTCCGCCGAGCACGCCGCAGGTCTTGCGTCACTTTTCTATATCGGAATAACCGTCGGACGGTTTATAGACGGCTTTTTCACCGAAAAAATGGGCGACAGAAAAATGATAATAATGGGCACGTCAATTGTAATGTGCGGTATAGCGATTATGCTGATACCGACCGATTCATATGCCGCAGCCGTTGCCGCATTCCTTGTTCTGGGGTTCGGATGTGCGCCGATTTATCCGTGCATTATTCACTCAACGCCGTATAATTTCGGTGCGGAAAATTCGGGTGCGATAATCGGAATACAGATGGCAAGTGCTTATATAGGGTCAACATTCATGCCGCCGCTGTTTGGACTGATAGGCAACAGCTTATCATTTTCAATTATGCCGTTTTTCCTGCTGTTCTTCTTTGTGCTGATGATAATTATGATTGAAATGACATTCAGAATCACGAAAAATGTCAATAACAATTGACATTTTTCCGTGACAAGTGGTCAGTGGTCAGTGGCCGGTTATCAGTGAAAAAAGGAAAACGCTGCGTGTCTTGGATTATACAGCTTCGCATATTGCAAAATCATCCAAAACCCACATACACTAAAAAAGCAGAGGACAGTCACCTGTCCCCTGCTTAATTTATCGAAAATTGTCAGCAATCTGTTAGTTGCTATAATAATTTTAACGGTCTTATAATCAGCGAAGCAACTCCACTCTCCACACTCCAAACTCCACACGTGCGAGAGTGCCTTTGCATTTGCAATATGCATCACCGGCCACTGAATACTGACCACTGACCACTGATTCTTACCACTTAAGCTTCCATACTTCCGTAATCTTTGCCGTGCATTCAAACTCGGCTGTAATGCCGATGGCCTTGCCCGAACCTGAGAGTTCAACGGGAATTGTGTATGTCGCTTCACTTACATAGCCGTCGGAGTTGACTGTCAGAACAATCGTCGAACCGGTGTAAACCGTGTCAAGTCTTTCAACCGTTACCATTGACAGGTCAACACTTGCGACATCAAGATAACCACCCGAAGCCGCATTGTATTTGGGGACTTCGTTAAGCCCCGAGGATTCTTTTACGATTGAAAGTGTAATTGAAGTGCCTGCTGAAGTCTTCTTTGCCGTTGCGGCAGAAAGTCCGTCGATTGTAAGGGCGAAATTCTGACGCTTGGGCAGAAGAATGGGCACGGTCTCACCTTCGGAAGTTGTGGTCTTTCCGTTTGTGAATGTCAGAGTTTCGGTTGTGGGCTTTGTGGCACTTTCAACTATCTTGTTTGCGATTGATTTAAGAGCCGAGCCGCCGGGGATTTTCGTAAGGTTAACTTCATATCTTTCGGTATGATCAACAACAAGTTTGCCTGTATACGCCTTTGACTTGTTTATAGCGGTTGTGGCGTACGCAAGTATTTCGGCCTTAGTCCACTGTGAAGGATCCTTTTCCTGAGCCTGTGTGGGAGCCTGTGTAACGGTGTTTGAGCTATTCGCCTGTGTAACATTCTGCTGAACCTGTGTCACGGTCTGAGAATCATTTGTGGCGTTTTCGGCTGCGGTTGTATTCTCCTGTTCTTCACCCGTTGCAGCTTCGCCGCCCTGATTTTCGGCTGTGTAGGGCACAGTATAGTAATAATACTGAATGCTTGTTTCGTCCTGCTCTTCAACCGACGAATCCGAGGTTGTAACAAGCAGTATGTTATCCGTGTATTTAAGACAGCCGTTCATTGCGACAACCGTCAGAACACAGAGCAATACAGCCAAAGCGGCTTTAATGTTTTTCATAACCAATCCTCCAAAGTAGCTTTATATATAGAATATCTTTTTAATCCATTCCTGCATATGCCTTGAACGCTCACAATATACGGCGAATCCAAGAAAAGCCGCAAAGCACAAAGAGCATATCAGACCGACAATAAACCATGTTGTCGACTCCATAAAGTATGAAGTAAGAAAACCCGACAGCAGTGACACCAGCATCGCATCGGTAAGAATATGAACAACATTTGATGCCGCCTTGCGTTTTTTCTGTCTTGACCACGCAATAAATATAATCGATGCAACGGACACCAAAAGAATAATTGACGCTATCGACATCCAGAGGTTGACGCCGCCGGACGACAGAACAACTATAATCAAAGAATAAACCATTCCGAAAAAAGTGTCAAGTGCCCACATGATATACGGTCGGATTTTTTTTGTGATAAAAGGGAAAATGAACAAAATCCACACCAAAACCGACGATGAGAGCACATACAGCGACCATAATGATTTTCCGACAAAGAAAATATTTACGAGAAGCAAAACGATGTTCGGAATAACAAGAATAACAGTAAGAATATACGCCACAAATTTCCGCTGAAGCGTTTTTGGAATTAAAACCTTATCGGAGAAGGGCTTTTCTTCATTCTGTTCTTTTATTATATTCGGATTTATCACAGGTGTCGAGCATAAAGCACATTTTTTTGCGGACGGGTCAAGCTCAACACCGCAGTTTACACAGTAAGACAAGAAACAGATCACTCCCTGTTGCTTTCTATTTTAACATGAAGTCCCATTTTTACAAGGGAGGTAAAAAATTCACGCTCAATATCGCTTTCGGCGTAGCTGTTAGAAAAAGTTATGGCGAGATTATTGTTGCAGGTTGCAACTCCGCACCGTGCGGCATTAAGCTTGCCGGGAGCGGGCATAAATATAAATTTGTTTACATACGGCTTCATTTCGTCGGGGATATCGACATTGCCGAGGTTCGTTATAAGAGATGAAGTCGTCTGCTCCGCCGTAAAATAAAACCCTATCGACACACCCGCGGTCTTAATAAACAGCGGCACGATTCTTATAAACGGATTGCGTTCTATACCCATATTGGCGGTTATCGCCATATTGTGTTCTTTGGGGTCGTTCGCAAGACGCAGCTGTAATTTTACACTGTTAAGAAGTTCCGGGAATGTATAATCGCCTTTTTTGGGGTCGATTTTTACACGCATGCATATTGTAAAATTGCGAAGAGTCTGCGAATTAAACGTACGTCTTAAATCAACGGGAATCTGAATGCTCACTTCACGCCGTTTTTTCTCACGCACTTCCCTGTTCTGCTTTTTTATCAGCACGTCAAGCATAAGAGCGGACAGAAATTCGGTCACCGTAACATTGTATTTTTTTGTAAGAGCATGAAGCTCATCAAACGGAATAACACCCGTGATAATATTGACTGTATGATATGGCATCTTAGTGCCGTTTGCGTGATAGACATATTTGTCTCGGCGGTTATATTTCGCCTTTGAATTGGCGTTTTTGTCAAACGAGTCCTCAAGCTCGGCTTCGGTACACTGCGTTTTTATGTCAAGCACGGATTTTTCGGCGGGAATATCCACACCGTATTTAAGC
>CAVFUV010000170.1:0-5022 GCA_963625735.1 bacterium | reverse complement strand
GTATAAAACCCCGCCGGTCTGTCTTTTAATTCTTTTTCGGCTTTTTCACGGAAAATAATACTCTCGCATATTTCACCGAACGCCGGATGATATACACCCGCCACATAGCCGTCATCCACATTGCCGCCGGAGTGAAGCCCCAGGCGAATTACTTTTATATCGGCATCTCTGAAAATGCACAATAGCTTCGCACAAAGTTCCGCACTGCTTTCAAGTGTCGGCGGAGTGTATTTTTTCTGCTCATACAATGTGCGGAGTTTAGTGTTTTTCAGCACCACGGTCGGATAAATGCGAACCGTGTCGGGTTTAAGCTCAACAAATTTTTGAGCCGTTATAATGTCTTTTTCGTCATCGGAGCCGTAAAGCCCCGTCATCATCTGAAGCCCCAGAGAAAAGCCGTACGCTTTTATAAGACGGCACGCCTCAACCGTTTTTGCGGCCGTATGTCCACGCTCGTTAAGCATCAGAACATCGTCAAACATGCTCTGCGCACCAAGCTCAATTGAAGTGACACCGTGATTTTTCAGAAATTCAAGCTCTTTTTCGTCTATGCAGTCGGGGCGTGTGGAAATGCGTATTCCGCCGAACTGCGTACCCACAAACGGCGCGGCGGCATCAAGGCACATTTTCTGCGTTTCGATATCGACCGCCGTAAACGAGCCGCCGAAAAAAGCGACCTCGCTGTTTTTTATGTCGTGAGGGGTTTTGGATGCCGTGCGGCAGGCCTTTTCTATCTCCCCTGCAGTAATGGGACTGCGTGTGCCCGAAATTGCCCGCTGATCGCAGAAAATGCAGTTGTGCGGACAGCCCAGATGCGGCACAAACAGCGCAACGTTTATATGCTTCAATGCTCTATCCCCATAAGCTTTAACGCTTCCTTCGCCGCCGCCATTTCGGCTTTTTTCTTGCTGGGTCCTACTCCCGTGCCAATACAGTTGGAGTTTAGGTACACTTCAACCGTGAATTCCTTCATGTGGGGCGGTCCGCTCTCTGCCGCAAGCTCATAACGCAGATGCTCGTCGGGGTTTTTCTGTATGACCTCCTGCAGAAGCGTCTTGTAGTCGGTGACGGCTATTATATCGGTGTCGGCCTGTTTTACGGGAATAAGGGCAACTCTTTTTGCCGCTTCAATTCCGCCGTCAAGATACACCGCCGCTATAATTGCTTCGACGACATCCGCGATAATCGATGCTCTCTGTCTGCCGCCCTGCTGTTCTTCGCCTCGGCTTATATACAGATAACTGCCGAGGTCAATGGAGCGGGCGAACTTTGCGAGGCTCTTTTCACACACGGCGTTCGCGCGGATTTTTGTAAGCTCACCTTCGGGACGGTCGGACAGCGTCTTATAGAAATACTCCGCCGCCGTAAAGCCAAGAATTGAATCACCCAGAAACTCAAGCCGCTCATAGTTGTGCAGATGACTTTTTTCACCGTTATAGGATGAGTGCGTGAGCGCGAGCTTTAACAAGTCCTTATTCTTAAATTTATAACCTATCTTTTTTTCAAGAGACTCTGTGTTCATTTCGTTATTCTTCCGTTTGCTGTTGTTCTATATATGATTTTAACGAATCAAGTGCCCTGTCTGCTATTTTGCCGTAACGCTCCCGCTTGTCACGAATCCGGGTATCAAGCGGCGGCAGAAGTCCTATTGCCGCACCCATCGGCTGATAGTCTTTTACGGTGCTGTCGGACACATATCGGCAGAACGCACCGAGCAGAGTGTCTGCGGGCGGCACAAATTCGTTTTTGCCCTTAAAAAGACGTGCGGCGTTTATGCCGGCGATTATACCGGATGCGGCGGACTCCATATATCCCTCGACACCCGTAATCTGCCCCGCGAAAAATATGTTGGGACTGTTCTTCATATTAAATGATGAAGTCAGCACCGTCGGGGCGTTTATGAATGAATTGCGGTGCATAACGCCATAGCGGACATATTCGGCGTTCTTAAGTGCCGGGATAAGACCGAACACACGCTTCTGCTCCGGGAATTTAAGATTTGTCTGAAAGCCGACTAAGTTATACATTGTGCCGTCGGCGTTCTCTTTTCGAAGCTGCAATACAGCCCACGGACGGTGACCTGTTTTGGGATTTATAAGTCCCACAGGCTTCATAGGACCGAAGCGGATTGTATTTTCACCTCGTTTTGCCATAATTTCTATGGGCATGCACCCTTCATAGACGCCGTTTTTCTTTTCGAAGTCGTGCAGAACAACACTTTCGGCTGTTATGAGCGCGTTATGGAATTCCTCATATTCCGCCTTGTTCATGGGGCAGTTTATGTAATCGTCCTCACCGCCCCTGTCATAGCGTGACGCCGTGAAAGCGTTATCCATGTCTATGCTCTCGGCTGTGACAATCGGTGCGGCGGCATCGAAAAACGACAGTCCTCCGCCTGTTAGAGTGCGGATTTTTTCGGACAGTCCTTCACTTGCCAGCGGCCCTGCGGCGATTATGACAATGCCGTCTGTCGGGATATCGGTCACTTCCTCATGTATGACCTCAATAAGCGGATCGCCCTCAATATCATCGGTTACGCTCTTTGAAAAGCCGTCACGGTCAACCGCAAGCGCACCGCCTGCGGGGACGGCGTTTACCTTGGCGTACTTTACGCAGATTGAATCCAGAAGCGACATCTCGTTTTTAAGAAGACCCGAAGCGGACGCGTAAAGAGAGGACTTAAACGAATTGGAGCAGACAACCTCGCACAGGTTTTCGCTCTTGTGAGCCGGTGAGAACTTTTTGGGCTTCATCTCGTAGAGCTTTACTTTTATTCCGCGTTTTGTAAGCTGCTTTGCCGCCTCTGTCCCTGCGAAGCCGCCGCCGATTACGGTAACGAAATCATTCATCGTCTTTTTTCGCTTTCTTTTTTCCTTTTTCTTCGTAGCCGCATTTTTCGTCAAGGCACTTATATATGTTTCCTCTTGACTTAAACAGCGTCTTGCCGCACTTGGGGCATTTTTCTTCGGTCGGAGTGTCCCACGTCATGAATGTGCATTCGGGGTAATTGGAGCAGCCGAAGAAGGTGTGACCTTTTTTGGACTTCTTGCTTATTACCGTGCCTCCGCACACCGGGCACACGCCCTTTGTTTCGACGACATAGGGCTTTGTGCATTTGCACTCGGGGTAATTGGGGCAGGCTAAGAACTTGCCGAAACGGCCGACCTTTACAACCATCATCGCACCGCACTTTTCGCACGGAACATCGGTTTTATCTTCTTCGAGGCTTATCTTTACGCCCTCCATTGAAGCCTTCGCCTTTTTGAGCGTGTCTTCAAATTCATCGTAAAACTCATGGAGCATTTTTATGTAGTCATATCCGCCGGCTTCGATTTTATCGAGATCCGACTCCATGGCGGCTGTAAATTTCGTGTTGACTATTTTGGGGAATTTATCCTTGAGCAGTCCCGTTATCGCCGTGCCGAGCTCTGTCGGGGCAAGAGTCTTTTTGGACTCTCTGACGCAGTAGTCACGGTCAAGAATAATCGACAGAATGGATGCGTATGTGCTGGGTCTGCCGACGCCGGTTTCTTCGAGCATCTTGATAAGGGACGCTTCGGTGTATCTCATCGGGGGCTGTGTAAAATGCTGTTCGGTTTTAAGCTCCTTAAGCTTTAATACCTTGCCCGCGACCATCTCGGGAAGTGCGCTCTCGGCCTCGTCTTCGTCGGATGAATTATCGTAAAGCACGGTGTAGCCGTCAAAACGGACGGTGTAGCCCGAAGCGTTAAATACACAATAGTGCTCGGTGTCACCCTCCTGCCCGGCGTGAATTTCGGCACGCACGGTATCATGAATGCAGTTTGCCATAAGGGATGCCGTAAAGCGGCTCCAGATAAGATTATAAAGCTTATACTGTTCGGATGTGAGCGAGGATTTTACTTCCGCCGGGGTAAGTGACGGAATTGTGGGGCGTATAGCCTCGTGGCCGTCCTGCGCGCCCTCACGGGTTTTGAAATATCTCGGCTTTTCGGGCAGATATTTTTCGCCGTAGCTGTCGGTGATAAACTTATTGCCCTCGGCTCTGGCTTCTTCGGAAATTCTTAAAGAATCGGTACGCATATATGTGATAAGACCGACGGGGCCTTTATCCGCAACGTCAACGCCTTCATAAAGCTCCTGTGCGATTTTCATTGTACGCTTTGCCGGAAAGCCGAGACGGCGGGACGCCTCCTGCTGTAAAGTGGAGGTGATAAACGGGGGCGACGGCTGTTTTTTGCGTATGCCTTTTTTGACGGAATCAACGGTGTAGACCGCATTGTCAAGGCGGCGGCTTATCTTTTCGGCGTTCTCGGCGTTTAAGAGCTTAATCTTGCCGTTTTCATCCCCGGCGAAAGAAGCCTTAAACTGCTTTTTTGAGGGAGGAGCGGTCAGGAATGCATCCGCTGTCCAGTATTCCTCGGGGACAAACTTTTTTATCTCTTCTTCTCTGTCAACTATAAGACGAAGCGCGACACTCTGAACACGGCCGGCTGAAAGGCCTCTGCGGATTTTCTGCGAGATAAACGGCGACAGGCGATAACCGACAAGGCGGTCGAGTATTCTTCTTGCCTGCTGAGCGTTTACAAGGTCAATGTCTATTTTTGACGGCGACGCAATGCCCGCCAGAACACTTCGTTTGTTTATTTCGTTGAACTTGACACGCATTTCACGGTTAAGGTCAAGCCCAAGAATAGCCGCAAGGTGCCAGGATATGGCCTCTCCTTCGCGGTCGGGGTCGGTTGCGAGAATAACATTATCGCTCCTGGACGCAAGGTCCTTTAATTCTGCGATAAGCTTTTCCTTTCCTTTTATTACAGTATAGTCGGGCTTGAAGTCGTGCTTTACGTCAACGGAGAGCTTTGATGAATATAAATCTCTCACGTGACCCATTGAGGCCTTTACTTCATAGCCGGGACCTAAATATTTCTTTATTGTCTTCGCCTTTGCAGGCGACTCTACGATTACAAGTGATGACATAGGTTAATCTCCTGTTGTAAGTTTTTTGAAGGGGTCGGGGGCAGTGGGCCGGGGGCCAGAGGC
>CAVFUV010000169.1:0-5054 GCA_963625735.1 bacterium | reverse complement strand
CTCACATTGTTCCTTTCATAACAGTATTCTACGAAACCGTCGCAACGTAATTTAGTTATACTCGTCGGCTCTACATAATAGCCCGGATAAGAGATATTCTTTGGAGTATAATCTATCTGGTTAAGCGCCGAATATGTTATACTGTAATTATGAAATCTTAAAGCTGTTTTTGCGATTACCTGTCTTTTTTCCAATGTGGGAATATTAACGGAAACATAGTAACCCGTAAATGTTTTTGATGCTAAAAATGAACTGAATGATGCCAAAAGAACCGTAGCACCTGAATTGCTTGAATTTGATGCACTTGACAAATGCGACACAGAATAGTTTGAATTAGAAAAAGAATAAGAGGTCCCGCTTACATTTGCGAAGCTTCCTGCATATCCGTTCTCGGGAGTATCGGTAATCATAACACCGGAGTGCCAGTAATTTGTAATGGTAAACGCCCGATCATGATAGATAGCCAGTCCCTCTGCTGAAGCAAATGCCGGCATAATCGACACGGTTACAGCAAGTATAACAGCAAGGAGAATTGAGAAAATTTTCATTCTCTTCATACTTATCTCTCCCCTCTGTTAAATGCATCCGACCCCATTTCATTTATTTCGTCTATCATTGTTTTTATTTTTTCGGACATTTCTTCAGATTTCTCACCAAATAGTGTCGGAGCATCCGTCAAAATCAGTTCAAGGTCCGATACAGCCTGATTTGCATGATAATAGCTCAAACAATCAAGGAAAAATTCTGTTTTTTCGAGAGTAACGCCGTTTTCAAAAACCCAGTCGCGAAGACTGAAATAATTATGATCCACGCAATACGTTTTTGTAAGATCATCAGTAAGAGAATTCTTCAGCACAAACACGGTGGATTCCGGAGTATTCATGTCAACAAAAGCATCCAGTATTACACTGCTATACCTGTTTTCATTAAGCATTTTGTAACAGAAATCAAAATAGTTCTTTTCTTCCGTTTTATCTGTGTATTCGTTCGGATAATCCCTTATATCCAATGCCATATAGGTGATTGCACGGTTTACAACCTTTTCGCCGAATTTTTCCGGATTTTCGTATAGTATTGTTTTAATTACGGGCAGAGCCTTTTCTCTGTTATAACCGTACAACCCCTGTAAGGCAAACTCGGATATCAGTTCATCCTCATCAAAACATAACGAGTAAAGTATATCGGAAAAACCGTCCTGATATGCGTATGTATACGGTTCATTGAGATAAATAAGAACGGCACTTCTGAGTGAGGAATCCTCCTCCGGGTCAAGAAGCATTTTCACCAACTTGTCATAATCGAGAAGTATTGGTGAAGATTCATTGTCACACACATCAAGAAGCATATATCTGAGATTTTTTGCGTTTATCTTGGATGTAACAAGACCGGTAATAACATCACCCGGAATTTCACGTATCTTCTCTTTAATTGCGTAAGCATAATATGCAAGCTCGGAATATTCGTATTTGTCGCCCGCCTCGTTAACCTCGTCTTTAAGCTGTTCGAAATCCTCATTGTTAAGCTCGGATAAAAGCTCTTCTTCGGACGAATAGTTTCTGAGCAGTTTTGGAGTTGACTGCGACAAAGCAACAAAGGCGAAAATTGCAGCCAGCAGGCAGACAACCGCAGAAATGATAATAATTTTTCGTTTCATAAGTAATTACTCTCCTTTCTTCAGAGATTTTGAGCAACAAAAAGTCGACACAAGTCCTTTTATGCGGAGAGAATAAGACAGGTGTCTGTTCAGCACTGTCTTAAGAAAAACATCGGTATCACCACCTTTTCGGGATTTATTTTATCTCCATCTTGATTATATCTGTTATTTTCGGCATTGTCAATAGTAATTTGAATAAATACATATCTGTTTTATTTATTTTTTTTGCATTATCATATCCACAGCACCAATTTTTTTTGTTTGCGATACTCGGTTTTTACTCGTATTCATTTCGCCCGCCCCATTTTACTGAGCTTTTCTCCTTCGAAGCCATATAAATCCAAGGCACTTTGTGCCTTCCTTTATTCTGTATTCTTGATTCTTAATTGAAAAAAGCATCGAGCCGTCATTCCGACAAACTCGATGCCATTTTTTTGTTGATTTTTGAACTTACGCCATAAGCTCACGGATTACGAACGTGCAGTCCGCCATGTCCATAATCTTCGGAACGGGATAAAGCGGATTGCCCTCTTTAAGTGCTCTCTTTGCGATTGTGGGAATGTCCTCTTCTTTTATGAAGTCGAACTTCTCGGGAATGTCCATCTTCTTGTTGAACTCTCTTATCTTTGCGATGAACAGCTGAGCCTTCTGCTCTTCATTCATGCCTGCGGTGTCAAGACCCGCAATGTCGGCAAGCTTTGCGAGAGGCTTATATGCCGTAGCACCGTAGTAATCGAGAACATAGGGAAGTATAACGGCGTTTGCAAGACCGTGAGGTGTGCCGTACATGCCGCCGAGGTTATGTGCGATTGCGTGTACATAACCGACATACGCTCTTGTGAACGCAAGACCCGCGAGATAGGATGCTTCAAGCATATTCTCACGTGCGGTAAGGTTCTTGCCGTCTTCGTACGCTGTAAGAATGTTGTCGAAAATCATTCTTGTGGCCTTCTCTGCGGCGGCACGTGTGTCCTTTGTGTTGGAGCGGCCGATATACGCTTCGACTGCGTGTGTCAGAGCATCCATACCTGTTGTTGAAGTAATCTTCTTGGGAAGACCCACTGTAAGCTCGGGATCGAGAACCGCGACCTTCGGACGAAGTCTGGGGTCATTGATGGCGTTCTTCTCGTGAGTTACGGGGTTGGAAACAACTGCGGCAATGGTAGTCTCGCTTCCCGTGCCGGCTGTTGTGGGCACGGCGAACAAGGGGGGAAGCTTCTTGATAACCTTAAGAACACCGCGAAGCTCGGGGATGGTCTTGTCGGGACGTGCGACTCTTGCACCGCATGCCTTTGCGCAGTCCATGGGCGAACCGCCGCCGAATGCTACGATACCCTTGCATCCGTTTGTTTTGTAAAGCTCAAGTGCCGCTTCGATATTGTCGATTGTGGGGTTGGGCTGTACGCCGTCATAAACAACGTAGTTGATGCCCGCTTCCTTAAGACCTGCAAAAAGACCGTCAAGCAGATTAAGACCCATAAGTCCCTTATCGGTTACGACAAGAACACTGTTAAGACCTTTTTCCACGATTTTGGCGGGCAGCTGCTTTACTGCGCCTTCACCCTTTATAAGCTCGGGCTCTGTCCAGTCAAGGAAGTTTACTGCGAACTTCATAACTGTTTGATATGTTCTGCAGTAAGCGTTGAAAAGCTTTGACATCGGAATTTCCTCCGTTTCCGTTTTGAAATTTTACACAAGTATTATAAACTTGTATTTTCAACATTTCAAGTGTTTTTTATTGCCGACGGTTTAATCCCGAAAAATATCCGGAATCAGTCTTTTTCGTAGACAAATTCCTCCAGGTATTCTTTGTTCTTTTCGAGATTCACAAGAACCACGCTCATGCCGTCACGTGTGCCGTACTCCCATGCGCCGTCCGTCGGAATGTGCGTCTGCTCCATATCGTTTGCAAGACACGGCAGAGCCTTAAGCCCTATCGACAGAAGCTCATTTTTGGGAATGGAGCATTCTATTTTGTCGGCGACATCCTTTACAAGCTTAATAAGCTCCTTGGGGCTTAGTGTCTTCATCTGCTGCAGAACAAGGCTTATCGTTCTGCGCTGACGCTCCGTGCGTTCAAAGTCCGTCTGCCCCTTTCTTATACGGCAGTATTTTAACGCGCACCAGCCGTTAAGATGAATATTTGTGCCGGGCTCGACCTCGACTCCCTCTTTTTTGAGCGCCTTGGATTCCGTTTCGTCGATTTCGGGAATTGTGATACCTCCGACGTCGTCTATTACCGTTCTGAAGACATCATAGCCGATTTTGGCGTATGCATCAATTTTTACGCCGAAATTAAGCTCTATCGTGTCGCACGTAAGCTGCGGTCCGCCGTCCGAATACGCACAGGCATGTGTAAGCTTTGTCTCGCCGTGACCGGGAACGGTTACATACATATCTCTTAAAAATGACGTAACCTTAAGCTTGTTGTGCTTTGTGTCGACTGACAATAAAATCATGGAGTCGGAGCGTGTGTTGTCGCTCGTATTCTCGTTGTCGACACTCATCAGAAGTATGTTTGTAACCGCCGAATCGCTCTTAAGCTCACTGTCGGAAATATATTCGTTTTTCGCAAGTGCTGTGCTTGTGTAATTCTGCAGAACATATGAATACACTCCCACGCCCGCCGCTCCGGCACCGACTGTCAGCACAAGCAGAAGCGCGATAAAGATGCCGAAAATTTTTCTGCCGGTATGCTTTTTCTTTTTTTGCTGTACCGTGTTTTTCGGTGCGGTCTTGCGCGCCTGTGACTGTGCGGTCTGCTTTGCGGTCGTCGTCTGTGTGCTTTTTGTCGGCTGAGTTCTCTGTGCGGAAGTGTTCTGCTGTCTCGAATAAGCCGAAGTCGTTCTCTGTGAAGAAGTGTCCGACTGCCTTGAATAAGTCGAGCTTGTTTTCTGCGGATATTCATTCGTCTGACGTGAATATGATGTGTCTGTCCTCTGCGAGCCGTTTTGCGGCCTTGAGGTATATGAGGGATTTGTATAGATATTGTTCGCCGTTGCGCTTCCGGTCTGTGACTGTCTGCCGGTGCGTCTGCCTGAGCCCGTACCTCGAGCACTGCGCCCGCCGAACTGTTTTCTGTCGTTGTTTGATGAGCTTTCCATATTCGTCACCCGCTTTCGGTTAACAATAGATAATTAGTATCCGGTATCCAGTGGTCAGTGGCCGGTGGATAAGGAAGACACTGCGTGTCTTGGGTTATAAAGCTTCGCGTCTTGCCAAACATAAATGTATACTGTTCACTTGTTCCGGTATTTTCGTTGTATTCCTTTTTTAGTCTGAAATTGAAAAAAAGTATACAACACATCAATTATATAACTTAACCGAAATTTATACAATACATTTTTTGTAACGAAGAACCGCACATTTTGTGTCTTTTTATGTTGAAAACAACAACGAC
>CAVFUV010000168.1:0-5056 GCA_963625735.1 bacterium | reverse complement strand
GCCATATAATCCAAGTCCGCAGGACTTCCTTGTTTCCCCGGTCCCCGGCCCCCGATCCCCGGCCCCTTTCTCAGCTAAAGCCAAAAAATTACAACCCCAACAAATTTCGCTAAAGCAAAGGAGCTTTCCTCTTGAGCATAGACTTTCTCCGTGACTACAAAGAAATACTGTTCAACACGGCACTGATATTTTCATCGGTGTTTGAAGTCGTGCTCGCGTATATTCTCGCGAACAGCTTTTTCACCTCCCGCAGCCGTCTCAAAAAATTCGACTATCTGCCGTTTGTGGCACTCGCCGGAATAATGATACTCTTCCGCAACTCGTTTCCCGACGACTGGGTTCGGTACGCCATAGAAATCGCGTGTCTTATTGCGATACTCTTCTTAATGTACACCGATTCCGTCAGACGAAAGCTTATAGCGTCGGCAGTATTTGTCACGATAATATCACTCTCGGAGGGCATTTCTCAGCTGCTTCTGACACTCGGCTCAAGGGTAATCGGACTCGAAGAACTGCCCGATATGTCATACATAAAGCTCAGCCGACTGACACTCGCGAACGGAATTATGATAATTCTGTCCGTAATCGCCGGGCGGTTCGCCAAAAGATATACGAAGGTATCGACCTCGTTCACACTGTGGGCGGCACTGTTCACCGTGCCTGTGATAACGCTTATCACATTCTCCGTTTTTCAGTTCTTTTTCGAAAATTACACCGTCGACGACAAAATAGCCGTATATGTATATGTATCGTGCGGCGGACTTATCTTTATAAACGCCCTTGTGTTTTTCCTGTTCGGAAAATTCCGCAAGCAGCTGGCACTCGCGGGCGACACGGCGATGCTCTCTTCCCTCTTGACCCAGCAGGAGAACTCCGTAAAGCGTCTTGAAACGCTCTATAACCGCACCCGCTCTTTCCGTCATGACATGAAAAATCATATTCTTCTTTTGAATGTCCTTGCCGAAAAGGGCGATATTGACGGAATAAAAAAATATCTCGGTGACCTCGGCGGTGCCGTGGATGAATCGGACTATGTGCGGATTACCGGAATTTCCGCCGTTGACGCAATTCTCAACGAGAAGATGTATGAGGCGCAGTCAAAAGACATAACCACAAACTACAACTGCGTAAATCTTGAAAAAAACGATGTTCTTCCCGTTGACCTGTGCATAATTTTCAGCAACGCCCTCGACAACGCGATTGAAGCCAACTGCCGAATTGAAGACAGGACACGCCGTTACATTAAACTCAAGGCACACGGCAACGAGACCTTTACGGTTATTTCCGTGTCGAATCCCACCGACGAAGAGCCGAAAAAAAACGCCTTCGGGCTTTTTGACACCTCAAAGGCGGACACCGATTCGCACGGCTTCGGACTTCGCAGTATCGAAAGCACCGTAAGCAAGTATAACGGCGAAATGATATTAAAATGCGAGGACGGAGTGTTTACGATGGTATTAAGACTTAACAATAAATAAGCGAAAAGCAATCAAAGGGGCCGGGTGTCAGGGACCGGGGACCGGAGAAGCTTCGCAAAAAGCGGAGTTGCACTTTAAGTGGGAAGTGTGGAGTTGTACTTCAAGTGTAAGATGCAAAACTCTGAAAGGCTCTTTACAATTAAGCCGTCATAAAAACACCGAAAATATTGATAATCCAAAAAAAGCGATGAAGGAAAATTAAATCCGTCACCGCTTTTCGTTTAGTTAAAATTTTCAGGCAAATGCATACCGGTTCTTGTGTTGCAAATATACGAAACTATATAATTCAAGTCCAAAGGACTTCCTTAGCAACTGGCCACTGGATACCGGATACTGACCACTGATTTTCACTGTTCAAAGTATCTCGTAAGGAATGCCTTCGTTCTCTCTTTTTCGGGACTGCCGAAGATTTTCTGCGGAGTGCCCTGCTCTTCTATATAGCCGCCATCCATGAATATGACCTTTGAGGAAACGTCACGGGCAAACGCCATTTCGTGAGTAACGACAAGCATTGTAAGACCGTCTGCCGCAAGTGACTTCATAACGGCAAGAACCTCGCCGACCATTTCGGGGTCAAGAGCGGATGTCGGCTCATCGAAAAGAATGACCTCCGGCTCCATGCAAAGCGCACGCGCGATTGCGACACGCTGCTTCTGACCGCCCGAAAGCTGTGCGGGCTTGGCGTTCTTATATGCCGCCATGCCGACCTTGGCAAGATATTTTTCGGCACGTGCCTCGGCCTCTTCCTTAGAAAGCTTAAGAACCTTCTGAACACCGATTGTGCAGTTTTTGAGAGCCGTCATATTGTTGAACAGATTAAAGCTCTGGAACACCATTATAACCTTTGAACGGTATTCGTTAAGAGAAACTTCCTTTGAAGCAATGTCTTTTCCGTGGAAGAAAATCCGGCCGTCCGTGGGAGTTTCAAGAAGATTGACACAGCGAAGCATTGTGCTTTTGCCCGAGCCCGAAGAACCTATGACGCTTATGACATCACCCTTGTTGACGGTGACAGAAATATCGTGCAGAACCTCATGCTCGCCGAAAAACTTCTTAAGATGACTTATTTCTATTACAGGTGTATTGTCTGCCATATCAGTCTGCCTCCCCTTTGTAATGTTTCGGATTGCCGTTAGGGTTAATCTGCGACTTGAAATCCGTCTGACTGCCGCACACAACATAGTTGTCGGAGCCGTCCATCTTCTTTTCGACTGCTCTTAAAATGCGTGTCACGGTAAATGTAAGAATGAAATAAATTACAGCGCATATTACGTACGCGGGAACAAACTGGAAGTATGTGCCGCCGGCGCTCTTTGAGAAGAACATAAGCTCCGTTATCGAGATAACACTCAATACCGAGCTGTCTTTTATGTTAACAACAAACTCATTGCCGATTGAAGGCATTATGTTTCTTATCGCCTGCGGAATAACAACAAGCCACATGGTCTGGTTGTGTGTCATGCCTATGGACTGCGCACCCTCGACCTGACCCTTGTCTATTGAAATAATTCCGCCGCGAACGATTTCCGCCATATAAGCACCGGTGTTTACGGAAATGATAATGATAGCGGACAAAAGAGAGTTCATTCCGATTTTGGCGAAAAGGCTGTAATGAATTATAAGAGCCTGAACCATCATGGGTGTGCCTCTTATAACTTCAACATACACGGACAGAATGAAGTTAACTATTTTCATAATAACCCACAAAACCGGGGACTTGTCTTTAGTTGCGGGTATTGTGCGGATAACCGCTATAACAAGACCTATCAAGAAGCCGGCTACCGTGCCGACAAGTGCCATAAGCATTGTATAGCCCGTTCCTTTTAAGAACAGCGGCCAGTATTCTGTGAGCAGCTTTACCACCCAATCGAAAAATCCCATATCTGCCATAATATTATTCTTCCTGTAATATAATCGTGTTTTATTTGAAAATCGGGACTGCCGCATTCAAAGTGACAGCCCCGAAAGTTTTTATCTGTCCGATAAATCAGTCTTCGCTTACGGGCTGACGGGAAATGGCCGCATCCATAAGAGCTTCTTTGTCGGCTGTTGTGAGAGTAGCAAGAACAGAGTTAATCTCGCTTGTAAGATCGGAACCCTTTCTTATACCGACTGCGATAGACGCATCGGCGGGATCACACTCAAAGCCGTTGCCGTCCGCAAACTCAACAAATGTAAGATCGCTGTTCGCGGCAACCGCACTCTCAGCACCGGGTTTCTCGCAGACATAACCGTCAACGGAGCCTGATGTAACAGCCTGAAGAAGAGCGGCGAAATCGGGAAGAGCGGACTGATGCTTTACGCCGTCAATCTGATCTATAACAGTGTCGTGGAATGTGTTCTGCTGAGCGACAAGCTTAGCGCCGGAGAAATCGGCAATGCTTGTGGCGGAAGCATACTGAGAATCCTTTTTGCATACTACAACAAGGTTTGAATCAAAGTATGTGTCGGAGAAGTCAATGCTGAGCTTTCTTTCGTCTGTGGGTGACATACCTGCAATAACCATATCAATGTCGCCTGAATTAAGAGCGGGGATAAGACCGTCCCACTCCATGGGCTTGATTACAAGAGTAACACCGAGAGCCTCGGCGATTTTCTTGGATATCTGAACATCGTAACCGTCGGCATACATACCGTCCTGAACCTTTACGGTGTATTCGTTTTCGGTTGTCTGGCTCCAGTTGTAGGGAGCGTAGTTGCACTCCATGCCAACTACAAGCTGACCTGCGGTCTTGATTTTGGCGAGGTCTTCAACCGTAACGGCATTGGCGTTGTCTGTTGACTCGGGATTGGCGGCTGTTGTGCCGTCTGTGGAATTGCCGCCGCATGAAGCGAAAGCAAAGGCGGATGCGAGTACTGTGAGTACCGCAAGAACGATGCAAAGTGTTCTTTTCATTTTGTTTACCCCTTTTCGGACTTATTGCTGTCCGTTTATTTTTGCCGCAAAACGAAAAATGCCACAGTGGAAATAATCACTGTGACAACTTTATGTTGGCTGTTGTGATAGCTCTCCACTTTCATAAGTGACAGTACAGCAGATATTATCTGAAGTACCGGCATATACGACAAAATCCGTATCGCATACCCTCGGCGACAGCTCCTTTCACACGCGGCCGGATAACCGTTTTGCCGTGCTACTTATAGGTGTCGCGCCTCTACCTGAGACATATTCGATTTGTAACTTGACTGCAATATACCACCAAACAAACGCCTTGTCAATAGCTTTTTTCAATTTTTTTCAAATTTTTTTGCGGCAAATTGCACAAAAGGGAATTTTGTATTTTGTCAAACATAGCTATACATTATTGCATAGTGCATAATTCACGCCGGGTTTAATGGGCAGTATCCACTTACAATTAAGAATTAACAATGTCGGAAGTCCTGCAGACTTGATTTGTATAGCTTC
This sequence comes from bacterium, assembly GCA_963625735.1. Classification (GTDB taxonomy): domain Bacteria; phylum Bacillota; class Clostridia; order Oscillospirales; family Acutalibacteraceae; genus RUG806. The sequence continues at coordinate 172 of CAVFUV010000168.1, read as the reverse complement.
GCACAGCCATACCGACAACGTATAATACAGACCAAAATAATCCGCAGAGTCTGTTGTTGCTCTGCGGCTTTTCTTTCGATAAAATACGTAGTTGCGATTTCTTCATGTACTTTTGCAAATACTCAAATTCCATAATAATCTTATTCCTTGCAAAGCCGACTCCACACTCCAC
>CAVFUV010000167.1:0-5057 GCA_963625735.1 bacterium | reverse complement strand
GCAGAATAATGCATAATGCATAATGCATAATTGAGGAAAACGCTGTGCGTTTTGGATTGTAAAGCTTCGCAAAAAATAAGTCTTTTTTGACACCGGCTTTTATGCCGGCGAAGCCATATAAAACCAAGTCCGCAGGACTTCCGACATTATGCATTCTACATTATTGTTATGCATTTTACATTATGAATTCTGCATTATTTTATTAATGGACTGTAAATAATCAAGTTAAATTTGCTTTCACACTTGACTCAAAGCTTTTTAGGTGTTATTATTCTGTTGCACGGGAGAAAATGTCGCGTTTTTCTAAGTGTACGGAGTAATTTTCCAAAAATAATCACGATTGGAGGGGGCACAATGCTTTTTCTCGGCACATACAACAATTCAATAGACGCATCAAACCGTCTGACCGTCCCCGCACGCTATCGTGAGGAGTTCGGCAGTGAAGCGGTTCTGTTTCGTGCTGTGGAAGGGTGCATAAACATCTACACAACGGGTGAATTTTCCAAAATCGTCGATAAAGCACGCGAAGGAGCAGTCGGAGCGAAAAACCGAGAGAAGCTCAGAAACTTCTTTGCGGATGCCACAACCGTTACCGTTGACCGAGCAGGCAGAATTATAATCCCCGCCGACTATATGCAGCACGCTTCTTTATCAGCCGATGTTACCGTTCTCGGTGTCGGCACTCATTTTGAGGTGTGGAACAGAGATACTTTTGTCGCGGACTACGGCGACAGAGATGGTGCTCCGGCGTTTGATTATCCCGATATCGTACTTTAAGGGGTGTAATTATGGAGTTTAATCACATCCCCGTTTTATTTAACGAAACAATAGATTCACTTGATATAAAGCCCGACGGCATATACGCCGATTGCACTGCGGGCGGCGGCGGACACTCAATGGCAGTTGCCGATAAGCTCTCCGATAACGGCAGGCTTGTCGCAATCGACAGAGACCCCGATGCCATAAAAAATCTTACGGAGAAGTTCGCTTCTTTTAATAATGTAACAATAGTAAATGATAACTTTTCCGATATAAAAAACATTGCTTCCTCTCTCGGCATAGCCGGCTTTGACGGAATTATGGCAGATCTCGGTGTCAGCTCCTATCAGCTCGATACGGCACAACGGGGATTTTCTTTCCACAATGACGCTCCGCTTGACATGAGAATGTCTAAGTCGGGCAAAAGTGCCGCCGATGTTGTCAACACCTATTCCGAATATGAGCTTACCCGTATTCTGCAGGTTTACGGCGAAGAGAAATTCGCAAAGAGCATTGCCCGTCACATTGTTGCAGACAGAGCACAAAAGCCCTTTGAAACCACATTCGAGCTTGCAGAAACCGTAAAGAAGGCAATTCCCGCTCGTGCCAGACGTGAGGGCGGCCACCCCGCAAGGCGAACCTTTCAGGCTATACGCATAGAAGTAAACGGCGAGCTTGATATTCTTCCCGATGCCATACGTTCCATGTTCGATATGCTTAATGTCGGCGGAACACTTTCTATAATAACATTCCATTCACTTGAGGACAGAATAGTTAAGAACGCTTTCAGGGAATTCTGCGAAGGCTGCACCTGCCCCAAGGATTTCCCGGTGTGCGTATGCGGCAAGACACCGAGAGGCGAGCTTAAATTCAAATCAAAGACCGCAACCGACACTGAGCTTCTTGAAAATCCACGCTCACGAAGCGCGAGACTTCGCAGTATTGTAAAGTTAAAGTTTAAATAAACTTAGCATAGGAGGAGTAAATTTATGGATAACGATTTTGAGTTTGATTTTTCACGTTTTGAAACACCCGATTCACCCGAGAGCGCAACCGTTGATATGCACTATTCCTATGTCAGAAATTCACGAAAATCATATACAACCAGTCTCGACTCGACTGTTCCTCAGCCCGAGCCCAAGCCTTACACAAAGGAAGAAAAGGTGCATTCCAAGCCCAAGACGGCAAAGATAAAAAAAGCGGAGAAAGCACCCGAAACAGCAGAGCCTTCTGAACAAAAAAGACCTTCCAAACACAGAAGGCCTGCCATTCTTCCCGTTGTCAAAAAAGCGTGTGTACCCGTGATGCTGTTTTTAGGGCTTGTGTATATTCTGTCTCTTACATCAAAATTACAGCAGACAAACCGTGCGATATATAATATGAATGCACAAATCAGTACCGCCCGGAGTGAGCAGGTGCGTTTGTCGAATAAGCTCAGCAGTCTTACAACCGTTGACGCAATCGATAATTACGCCGTTAACGTACTGGGTATGACAAAGGTCGAAAGCTATCAGCAGAAGTATGTTTCATTTCCGAACGAGAGTGAGGTTATTTCAACCTCCGGCGGCAAGTTAAAGGGATTTGCATCATATATTTTTGCGGGGAAAGCACAGGCGTCACAGGAAGACACCGATGATACAGCCGCGACCGTTGCCGATGCCGATAATGCCGGTGACGATATATCCGTTGACGGCAATGCCGAGGCTATGGATAATGCCGCGGCTGACGGCGACAAATAAATCCGTATAAATAAAAAACGTATGACAAGGGTCTGTTATATCGACAGCCCTTGTTGTGTTGGTTAAAGGGGATGAAGAAATGTCTTACGATAACAGAGAAGCTCAGACAAAAAATTCACCGATTGTCAAACGCGGCGTGGCAGTGTTGGGCATTGTTGTAATCTGCATGATTGTCTGTGTCGTAAAGCTGCTTTTTCTTACATCAACATCCTACGGCGAAAAATGGAGAGGTGTAGCCGAAGATATTCAGACAAAGGACCAGCAGATAACGGCCTCTCGAGGGACTATCTATGACTGCAATATGGAGGTGCTCGCCCAGAGTGCTTCGACAAAAACGATTTCAGTTGATCCGTCGCTTATAACTGTCAACACCACCGGCGAAGACGGCAAAGTAACACAGGGGAATATTGATGTTCTTGTCAACGGTCTTGCCGAAATATTGGATCTTGACTCCGCCGAGCTTCGAGAAACACTGTTGTCATATAAAGAATCCGGCAAGCGTTATTATAAAGTAATGTCGCAGGTTGAAAATAACAAGATAGAAGAGCTCGAAGAATATATAGAAGCGAAGGCAAATATAAAGGACGAGAAAGGGAATAATATCGGCATTGACATATCGAGCGTTATAACATACACCTCCGACTCAAAAAGATACTATCCCAAAAATGAGCTTGCCTCTACCCTTATAGGATTCACAAACGGAGACGGTGAGGGCGTTTACGGAATAGAAGCGTATTATAATGACACACTAAAGGGCGTAAACGGCAGAAAAATATCAAAGACAACGTCCCGCTGGGTTGACCTTCCCGATTCGGAAGCTCAGGAATACGCGGTAAGCAACGGTCAGAACCTTGTTCTCACTCTCGACAGTGAGATACAGAAAATTCTGCAGGACGCACTTAAAAGCTCCCTTGAAGAGACAAACGCGAAGGGCGTTTACGGAATTGTAATGAATACAAAGACCGGTGCCATACTTGCGGCGGCGAACCTCCCGGACTACGATCCCAACTCACCGAGTGAAATACTGTATCCGAGCCTTGTAGAGTATTTTAAAGAAAACGGCAAGAACAGCGAAAAGGAAAACCCCGAAACCACGGCTCAGCAGGATCAGTGGAACAACAAATCATTCTCGGAGTTCTATTATCCCGGTTCCGTTTATAAAGTGTTCCTTGTCGCCGGCGCACTCGAGGAGGGTGTAATCACCGAGAACACGACATATAACTGCACAGGTACAATCACATATAAAGACGAAACGAAAAAGGATGCCTATACAACCGGTCACGGCCTGGAGACACCCGAAACGCTTCTTGTAAATTCATGCAACTGCTTCTCCGTTAAAGTCGGACTTGAAATGGGCGTTGATCTGTTCTTCAAATATTTTGAGGCTTTCGGCTTTACCGAGAAAACGGGCATTGACGTTGCGGGTGAGGGTTCACCTTCCAACTATACATATGTTGACCCCGATGTTTCATTTACATATGCCGACCTTATGAGCGCAAGCTTCGGTCAAGCAAATACGGTTACACCTCTTCAGGTTATCACCGCTATTTCCGCAATAGGCAACGGCGGCAAGCTTATGACACCGTATGTTGTCGCTAAAACAACCGACTCGAACGGCAATACGGTTAGCGAGACAACCCCCACCGTAAAACGCCAGGTTGTATCCGAGTCGACAGCCGCAACGGTTGCTTCGTACATGAGAAGCGTTGTCAAGAGCGGCACAGGTAAAAACGCCAATGTCCCGGGTTACAAGGTTGCGGGCAAAACGGGTACATCCGAAAAGGTTGACTCCAAAAAAGAAGACGGAACATATGAGCATATAGCTTCATTCGCCGGATTTGCCCCTTATGACGATCCCGAGATTTCCGTTATTATAGTAATAGACGCACCTCAGAGCGCACAGTATTACGGCAGTGAAATAGCAACTCCCGTCGCATATGAGGTTATAGAAAAAACGCTTGAGTATATGGGTGTTGAGCCCGAGTATGACGATGATGAGATAGCTTCCATGACGGTTGAAACTCCCGACTGCGTAGGTCAGAGTGCGGAGGATATCGAAGAAAAGCTTGAGGACGAAGGCTTTACCGTAAAGGTCATAGGTTCCGGTGAAACTGTTCTTACGCAGACACCAGAAGCCGGCAAAAGCATATATTCAAACGGCTATATAGCGCTTTACACCGACACCGATACGGCGTCACAGAAAGTAAAGGTTCCCGACTTTACAGGCCTTAGCGTCAAAGAGACTATGAATGTCGCAAAAATGTACGGACTGAATGTCAAGATATCCGGTGCTTCAACCGACACGTCGGGCGTCGCGGCGTATAAACAGGACAGGGATGCCGAAACCGAAGTCGACATAGGCACCGTAATAACAGTCTCGTTCCGAACTACCGGCGGAACGGCAGACTGACAGCTGAGTTTGGAGTGTGGAGAGTGGAGTGTGGAGCTTTAGCTTACTTCACAAAAGGCGAAGCATTATAATCCAAGGCACACGGTGCCTTCCGAAATTATTAATTGTTAATTGTTAATTGTTAATTGGTTGCCCTGCTCCCCCTGCCC
>CAVFUV010000166.1:0-5063 GCA_963625735.1 bacterium | reverse complement strand
AGTGCGATATCATATCGAAGATATATCACCCGTTCCGCAAGGAACGGATATCATTGAAAAAAGCGTTCCATTGGAACGCTTTTTTCATGGTGCCGGTGACCGGGCTTGAACCGGTACGATATTGCTATCACGGGATTTTAAGTCCCGGGCGTCTGCCAATTCCGCCACACCGGCAAAATCAAACAACGGATAAAGTATACACTCTATCCGCTGTTTTGTCAAGAGCTAATTAACCGTCGGAATTATTCCGACACGGCTTCCGTGGTTGTCTCTTCCTCGGTCTGGGATTCCATATACTGATTATACAGGTCCTCAAGCACCGAGCCGAAAAACGGGTTTGTGCCGATTTTAATTCCGATAATGCCGAGCTTAATAAACTTTACAAGTACCTTTACCGCTAAAACGATTGTGCTGACAGTAATCATAAATAATCGCCTTCCTCAAATAAGTATTATTAAATTTCCGTAAACAAATTATAAACTCTTTTTTAACTGTTGTCAAGCGATATTTTAATAGCAGATCTCAAAGCACTGTGCTTTTTTCGCCGCAAAGTCAAGCACGAATTTGCCGTCAACAGGGTAAATGACTTCCCCGCTGTCGGTCTTAAGCGACTTTATACCGTTGTTCGCTTCAAGCTTAATTGTACGCTTTTTGGCGGGGCAGAGAGTGACACAAAGTGCATTGCCGTTCTTGAAATCAACGGACACTTCAATATTTCCTCTTGCCTTAAGCTTTGTAAACGAACCGCTGAGTTCTTCCGTAACAGCCGGAAGAAGTGTGATATAGTCCATATGGCTCTGAATGAGCATCTCGGCAATGCCTGCCGCGCCGCCGAAGTTGCCGTCTATCTGGAACGGCGGATGCGTGTCGAACAGGTTGTCTATCGTGGACTTCGTAAACAGAAGTCTTATGTGCTTCTTTACATTCTCACCGTCACCGAGACGTGAATAGAGATTTATAAGCCAAGCGCGTGACCAGCCTGTGTGACCGCCGCCGCTTGAAAGACGACGCTCCATTGTGGTCTTTATGGCGTTGAAAAGCTCAGGTGTCTCTTTGTTTATAAGGCAGTCGGGATAGAGTGCGAAAGCGTGAGAAATGTGTCTGTGACCGGGCTCGGCTTCGTCGTAGTCTTCAAGCCACTCCGCAAGACGGCCGTATTTGCCGACCTTGAGCTTAGGCATTTTATCAAGTGTCTCCTGTGCCTTCTCTTTAAGACGCTTGTCACGCTTAAGGACATCCTCGCATGCTATATAGTTGCGAAGAACCGCCGTTATAATCTCAACATCCATTGTGGGAGAGAAAGCGATATACTGTGTTTTTGTGTGATTGGGCGTGTCGACAAAATAGTCAAGCTCGGGGCTCATTGATGGTCCTGAACGAAGCGTGCCGTCCTCGGCTTCAAACATATAGTCTATGAAGAACAGAGCCGATTCACGCATAAAGTTATAAGCAACATCGGACAGAAATTCCTTGTCCTCCGTAAAGAGCCAGTGCTCCCACATATGTGTTGCGAGCCATGCGCCGCCGAGAGGCCATACGCCCCAAAGTCCGTCCGCAGGTGCGGTGTAGCCGTAGATATCGGACAGATGATGTGTAACAGTGCCGCGGCAGCCGTAATATTTCTCCGCCGTCTTTTTGCCCGACTCAAGAAGATTGTTGTTCATGTAGTCAAACAGTGCCGATGTACATTCCGTAATATTGGCAACCTCGGGCAGCCAGTAGTTCATCTGTATATTTATGTTTGTGTGATAGTCGGCGTTCCATGCGTTTTCGAGCTTTTCTACCCATACGCCCTGAAGGTTTGCGGGCAGTGTTCCGTCACGGGATGACGATATCATAAGATATTTGCCGAACGCGAAATAGAGAGCCGCAAGTCCGGGGTCGTCTGCGTTTTCATCCTCACGAAGGCGGCGAAGCCGGGCGTCTGCGGGCATCGCTTCAAGCTCATCGGTGGACTCAAAAACAATATCGGATGCGTTCGCGAGTTCCGAGAAGTCCTTTTTGTGCTGTTCGAACAGGTCTTCACGGTCGTCGGCTTCTTCAAGAATATCGGTGCAGACATCGGCAAAATTGTCGCCTATGCTGTACTGTGTTGTAACGGCAAATGTGATAAACGCCGATTTGCTGTCGGATACAAGAATTTTGTTGTCAATGTAGGACACCTTGCAGTCGCCCTGAATTTTTATGCCGACGGCAAAATCATGCTCGCCGTTCTGAGTTGTCGCAATGACACTGAGAGTATCGCCGTCAAAGGAGATTTTGCGGACATTCTCTCTTGTGTATTCAAGCGCAAAGGCGATTTTTTCGGTCGAGTCGATACACAGAGCCGTAACTTCGGAAGAGTATGACGAAAACGCCGTTTCGGTGACCTCGCACTCCCCTTTTTTGAATACTGCCGTATAATAACCCTCAACCAGGTCAAGCTCACGCTTATAGTTTTCGACGGGTGTTTTGTCTGCAAAGGTGATTTTTACAAGCCCCGCATACTCGTTTGACTTTACATGGAAAATGCCCTCGTTAAGATTGGCCTTTGCCCAGTCGTCAAACTCACGCACACCGTCCAGATACATACGGTGCATTTCCTGTATTTTCTCTTTGAAATTAATGTTTTCAATATCCTGAACGCCGCCGTTCCAGATTGACTCCTCACTGAGATAGATTTTTTCTTCGTAGGGGTCGCCGAAAAGCATTGCGCCCATGCTGCCGTTGCCGACGGGGAATGCAGTCTCCCACTTCTTTGCGGGAGTTAACAGAAACAGTTTGTGATTATTCATCGTTTTTCCTCTCTTTTAGTCTTCTTTTGCTTCGATGATATAGAGCTTTACGCTGTGCTTTGACACGGCTTCGCTTATTTCACCGAGCGATGTGAAATTGTAGTCCTCCCATACGTCATAGATATTATATCTTTCGCATTTCGGAAGGGATACATATTCTTTTTGTGTAAGCTCGTCCGTGCTGAACGAGATTATCTGCGTGGAGTTGACCTTGTTAAACAGACATACGGCGATTTTGTTGTCTTTAAGCGGCTTTACAAGCACATCGGCAACACCGTTTGTCTTTACACGGCGGCACTGAACGCCGAGCGGATCCTGATCGATTGAAATTGCGGCCTTGTTTGTAACGGTCTTGTATGTTTCGTTTGTATAGTCGGGTGTGCCGTCCTCCTTGACAAACCTGCGTATATCGTTACCGAGAATAAGCGGAGCGCTCATCATGCACCAGAGTGAAAAATGCGCTCTGTTCTCATAATCGGTAAGATTGCCGTTGCCGACTTCGAGCATATCGGGGTCATTCCAGTTGCCGACACCGGCGGAGGCGTATCTGCGAACATTACACTCGTATATGCCGACAATTGACGGCCAGTTTGCCATGATATCGGGAGTTGTTCTCCACAGGTTGCCTGCTGTCATACCCCAACGCCAGGGCTGATTGAATCCCCATTCGCAAATTGAGAAGCAAATCGGCTTTTCGGGCTTGCCTGTTTTTTCCGCGACAAGAGCCGTTGCTCGCTTAAGCTCCTTGCCCATCGCACGATACTGCTTTGCGGCGGAATCGAAACGGGACGCAACGGGGTTTGTTATTATAAGACTGTTCTTGCCTTTTTTGAGGTGAACAAGACCGACAAACGCTCTGCCGTCAGCTGTGGGGCTTCTTGTGCCGGGAACATCGACGGTATAAACATCAGTGCCGTTAACCGTAATTTCGGCGTATTTGCACATAAGACCGTATTTGCGGATTCCGAGAGTTAGGTTATAGTCGCCCTCTTCGGGAATTTCAACATCGCAGAATACAGCCGAGCCGCCCGCAAAATCGAGACCTCTTATAAATTCGTGCGGTTCGGGGAGCTTTTCATCGGTGATGATTTCGGCATTTCCGCGAAGCTCCGCCAGCACCGCCGGAATAAATATGCTGTCATTTTCTCCGGGCACGGCGAACATAAGCTTTGTAATCTCGGGTGCTGTTGTGGGAATTGCGACATTATGGCAAAAATCATACTTAAAGTATTCTATTCCCCACTCGGCAAACGTCTCGGCATCGGTGCGTTCATGATAGAGAGTACCGGGCAGATCCTCGCATGTGAGCGTGCCGTTTGAATTGTATATACCGAGCTTAAGTCCCAGGTCGTTGACCTTTTTGACAAGTGACGGGATACCCGACGGGAATGTTGCGGGGTCGGCACTGAGTCTGCCGTTTTCGTCACGCACGCTTGCCATCCAGCAGTCGTCGATATTTACATACTGATAGCCGAGATCGGCAAGACCGCTGTTTTTCATCGCAACAGCAATTTCTTCTATAAGCTTTTCGTCAATATGATTGCGGAACAAGTTCCAGCTCGCCCAGCCCATAGGGGGTGTGAGCGCAACGCCGTTTGAAAATCTGTCGTGGCCGTCAACGTGAATGTTGTTTGCGGACATGACCTTTTTGGCAATGCACACGGGGCACAGATGAAGCTTTTTGAGTTCTTTTTTTATATCGTGCATAGTTAATCCTCCAATCCATACTGATATAATACAATCATTTTAGTATAAAATCAATATAATAAATTTATTTTTTATCGGGAATAAGAAAGCAAGTGGCCAGTGGTCAGGGACCAGGGGCCAGAGGTCAGGGACCAGTGGTCAGGGGTCAGGGGTCAGGGGCCGAGGGTCGGGGAAAGGAAAACGCTATGCGTTTTAGATTCTAAAGCTACGCGAATTGTGATACTTTAACAGAAAATCAGAGTTATTGTCTGCGAAGCTTATATAATTCAAGTCCGCAGGACTTCCGACATTGTTAATTCTTAATTGTTAATTTGTTCCCCGGTCCCCGACCCCTGGTCCCCGACCCCTTTTTAATATAAAGTTCTTTACAAATCCCAAATTTCAGAGTAAAATTTTATGGCAGACAATCACTAATGAATGGAAAGAAAATAATGAAAGTAATTATAGCGGAGAAGCCGAGCCTGGCAAGAAACATATCAGGCGCAATAGGAGATATGAAGAAAAATTCCGGATTTTTCTCCGGGAAGGATTATATTGTTACATGGGCGTTCGGTCACCTGTTTTCGCTGTGTGATATAGAGG
>CAVFUV010000165.1:0-5064 GCA_963625735.1 bacterium | reverse complement strand
AGGATGACAGTGCTTCCGAAGAAACAACGGTTGCCTGATTGTTTTCTGAGTTCCGAAAATCAGTTGCGATATGTTTTGTCGCGAAAGAAAAGACCGAGAGGCAATAAGCTTTTCTCGGTTTTTCTTTTTTATGGAAAGGTCATTCCCTTAATGTATTGACTATTCCCTTATTTTTGGGTGCAATTTAAGGGAATCGCAAAAAACTCGGCATTTTCATTTTGTCGGCAAAGCATAATTTTTGAAAAATTATAATTTTGCTCTTGACAACCGGATGTGTATCGTGTAATATGACAGTAGAACAGTTGAATAAGTGTTCAAGTGTTTGCAGGACTTGATCGGAGGTGTCGTTATGAATGAGATACTTTACCCCAATGCAGAGGCTCCCGTATGCACGGAGCATGAGCATCACATTGACAACGAAAAAATAAAGAGCGTTTTGCCGGACGAAGAAAATCTTCTTGATCTGGCGGAGCTTTTCAAGATTTTCGGCGACTCCACCAGAGTCAAAATCCTCTATCTGCTTTTTGAGAGTGAAATGTGCGTGTGCGACATTGCGGACATTCTCGGCATGACCGTTTCGGCGATTTCGCATCAGCTTCGCATTCTTAAAAACGCCAAGCTTGTGTCATACCGCAAGGACGGCAAAAGCGTGTATTATTCATTAGCCGATGAACACGTAAGCATCATACTCGAAAAAGGCATGGAACACATCTGCGAATAAATTTATTACCGAAAGGAAGCATTTATCATGAAAAAATCATTCAGAGTCGAAGACCTTGACTGCGCGAACTGCGCAAGAGAGCTTGAAGAGGCACTTGCCGCCATTCCCGGCGTCAACAAAGCCGTTGTAAGCTTCATGGCACAGAAGGTCATGCTTGACATTGACGAAGCAATCGTTGACAGCATCGAAAAGGACGCCGTAAAGGTCGCGAAGAAAAACGTTCCCGAATGCACTCTTGTATTTTAATCTCAATATAACCCGAACTGTGCAATGAGGTGATTTGCAATGACAAAAAAACAGAAAAAGCTTCTGATAAGAACGATTATCGGCTGTGTATTGTTTATTATAGTTTTCGCAATTGACAGACTGACGGACTGGAACAAATATATATATCTCGCAATGTATCTTGTCCCCTATTTCGTAACCGGATGGGACGTATTATATAAATGTATAAAGGGCGTACTGCGCGGGGATTTTCTGGACGAGAACTTTCTTATGGCTCTTGCGACCGTCGGCGCGTTGGTGATAAAGGAATATTCCGAAGCCGTTTTCGTTATGGTATTCTATCAGGTCGGCGAGCTGTTTCAGAGCCTTGCGGTTGAAAGAAGCCGCCGCTCCATCTCGGCACTTATGGATATACGCCCCGACAGCGCGGTTGTACTCAGGGACGGCATTGAGGAAGAGGTATTCCCCGATGAAGTAGTTCCCGGCGATATTGTGGTTGTTCGTCCCGGTGAAAAAATCCCGGTGGACGGCACTGTGCTTGAGGGCACATCGGCACTCGACACAAAGGCACTGACGGGCGAATCCGTTCCGCTTGACGTAAATGTCGGCGACAGCGTCATAAGCGGCAGCATAAACATGAGCGGCATACTCAAAATAACGGCGGAGAAAACATACAGTGAATCGTCCGTCGCGAAAATTCTGGAGCTTGTCGAGAACTCTTCTCTTAACAAGGCGAAAAGCGAGAACTTCATAACAAAGTTCGCGAAATATTATACGCCTGCGGTTGTTATCGGTGCTTTGATTCTGGCTATTGTGCCGTCGATAATCACGAAAAATCCGACCGAGTGGATTTCACGTGCGCTTATATTCCTCGTTGTTTCCTGCCCGTGTGCGCTTGTAATTTCTGTTCCGCTGTCGTTCTTCGGAGGCATCGGCGGTGCATCGACTAAGGGCATTCTTATCAAAGGCGCAAACTTCCTTGAGGCACTCAACAATACTTCCACAGTTGTATTTGACAAAACGGGCACACTGACGACAGGCACGTTTAATGTAACCGAAGTTCTGCCGGCGAACGGATTTTCAAAGGAAGAGCTGCTTAAGTATTCTTCTTCAGCGGAATATTACTCAAATCACCCGATTGCGGTATCGCTTAAAAATGCAGCGAAGGAGAACACATCCGAACCCGAGACGACACATGAAATTTCCGGTCACGGAATAGAAGCGACTGTTGACGGCAAAAGTGTTTTGTGCGGCAACAGAAAGCTTATGGAGCAAAACAATATCAGGTGTGAAGAAAATACACATGCCGGCACGGTTGTCTATACGGCGGTTGACGGCGTATTCGCAGGCTCGGTCATAATCGAAGACACAATTAAACCCACATCGGTTGAGGCTCTTAAGGCACTCAAAAATGTCGGTGTAACGAAAACGGTCATGCTGACGGGCGACAGAAAAGAAGCGGCGGAGGAAGTCAACAGAAAGCTCGGTTTATCCGAAATTCACTATGAGCTTCTGCCCGAAAACAAAGTTGAAATAATGCAGAATATCTGCGAAAACAAGCCGAACAAATCAACGGTCGTATTCGTAGGCGACGGCATAAACGACGCTCCCGTTTTAACACGCGCGGATGTCGGAATAGCAATGGGCGCTCTGGGGTCCGATGCGGCAATTGAAGCCGCCGATATGGTTATAATGGATGACGACCCGACAAAGATAGCACTTGCGATAAAAATTTCAAGACGCACAAGAAAAATTGTTCTTGAGAATGTAATTTTCGCACTCGGCGTTAAATTTGCGGTGCTGATTCTCGCTGTGTTTGGCGTTGCAAACATGTGGCTCGGTTCCATGGCGGATGTAGGCGTTGCGGTTATTGCGATACTTAATGCGATGAGGAACCTTAAGGTTAAAGATTAAGAAGCGGGAAAGCACTTTGCCAAAAGTGGAGTGTGAAGAGTGGAGTGTGGAGTTTTTCAGAGAAACTGATAATAAGCGATAAGATTGCAACCGATATCCGGTGATTAGCAGTCGGTATTCGACAGTCTGAGATTAGAGAATTCGCAGTTTGTCATGGACTATACAGATTCGCAGGCGGAGAACTCCACACTCAACTCTCCACACTCCACACTACCTGTTTCTTGCTCCTTGCTAACTGCTGACTTAATTAATGGCTTGACGAAAAGCGAAAACAGCTGTATAATAGCGGATAGGTTTCCGCCGGTGGCGCAGTTGGATAACGCAGCAGATTCCGATTCTGAAGACCGGGGGTTCGAATCCCTTCCGGCGGGCCAGAAAAAGCGTCCTTTCGGACGCTTTTTCAATAGAATTTGCCTTTGGCAAATTCGACTTCATGTTTTGCCGCTGACAAAACGCTTCATATCGCGAACGCAATGCTTCATGTCGGAAGGCGACGCTTCATTTTCTCGCACCTCCACCGCTGCGAAAAAAAAGTCCTTTCGGACGCTTTTTCAATAGAATTTGCCTTTGGCAAATTCGACTTCATGTTTTGCCGCTGACAAAACGCTTCATATCGCGAACGCAATGCTTCATGTCGGAAGGCGACGCTTCATTTTCTCGCACCTCCACCGCTGCGAAAAAAAAGTCCTTTCGGACGCTTTTTCAATAGAATTTGCCTTTGGCAAATTCGACTTCATGTTTTGCCGCTGACAAAACGCTTCATATCGCGAACGCAATGCTTCATGTCGCAAAAGCGACGCTTCATTTACCCTATCTGCAAAGATTGTCAAAAAAAATCAGCAAAAGCAATACCGGCACTAAAGCTGTCTCACACATAAAGCTTTCACTTATCTCACAAGACACAAATTTGCGAAGCTTATAAAATCAAGTCCGCGGGACTTCCGACATTATGCATTCTTAATTCTTAATTCTGCATTGTTCCGCTTTTATCATCAGCTTACCTCAATCATCCGATTTTCCGTGAGAATTTTTCTACAATTCTCCAACGAAAGGCGTCCCATGAAAAACTTAAATTTCGGTTCACTTAACAAAGATATGGTATATTCCGTGTCGTCAATTGCGCGCCCCGGTGAGACTGTCGCCGCCGCGAAGCTTGAATATTTCAACGGCGGCAAGGGGCTTAATCAGTCCATAGCGCTCGCGAGAGCGGGGGCTGAGGTTTATCATGCCGGAAGAATAGGCACAGACGGAACTTCCCTTACGGATTTATTAAAAGAAAACGGCGTCAACACAGATTATGTTTCGGTCAGCCGTTCCCCGAGCGGTCACGCTGTCATACAGGTGACAAAAGAAGGGCAGAACAGCATTTTAGTCTACGGCGGCGCGAATAAAGAGATATCGACAAAGCAGATTATGAATGTTCTCACGAATTTTGACGAGGGCGACAGGCTTTTTCTGCAGAATGAGATAAACGGCGTTCCGGCGCTTATCAATTCAGCCGCACGCAAAAAAATGGAGATTATATTTAACCCAAGCCCCATAGGGCAGGATATTCCGTCTTATCCGCTTGATAAAATATCGTGGTTTGTCGTGAATGAGACAGAGGCGGAGGCGATTACGGGAGTTGAAGGCTCCGAAAATGTTCTTGCCGCATTCGCGAAAAAATATCCGAACGCCAATGTGCTGTTGACACTCGGCGAAAACGGAGCTTACTGCAAAATAAAGAACGAAACATATTTCCGGGATATTTTTCACACCCCGGTTGTTGATTCAACGGCGGCAGGCGACACGTTTCTGGGGTATTTCTTCGCCCTGCTCGACACCAAAGGCGTAAAGGAATCGCTGAGATACGCCGCGGCGGCATCGGCTTTGGCTGTGTCAAGAAAAGGTGCGGCGATGTCGATTCCGACGACGGGAGAAGTTGAAGAATTTTTAAATTCACTGTGATAATGGGCTAATCTCTTTCAAAAACTGCAAAAAATCGAAAAAAAGGAGCACGAAGCAGTTTCGGAAGTCCTTCGGACTTGGATTATAAGCTTCTCAAAATATACAATAAAATCAAAATTCTGACCTTACAAAAAAATCCGTACGATTTTCATCGTACGGATTTAACTGTTTTGGTGGTATTGTTCTTGCGAAGCTTAACTCCACACTCCACTCTCCACACTCCACTCTTGACCTGACGAAGCTTAACTCCACACTCC
>CAVFUV010000164.1:0-5080 GCA_963625735.1 bacterium | reverse complement strand
GTGATATCCATTTCCGTAAGGTCAAGCTCTACCCTGATTTTGTCCTGCGGTCTTTGGTGGGACAAAAGTACAACGGTCTCCACATGAGCGGTATGCGGGAACATATCCACCGGCTGAACCTTTTTGACTGCATATCCGTTTCGGGTGAGGTAGGTGACATCACGTGCGAGCGTGTCGGGGGAGCAGGAGACGTATACGATTTTTTTCGCTTTCGCCGACACTATGCTTTTAAGAAAAACGGGAGTACTGCCGGCTCTCGGCGGGTCCATAATGACAACATCGACATTTTCGCCGTCCGCTGCCATGCCTTCAAGAAACTCGGCGGCGTCCGCACAATAGAATGATATATTATTTATGCCGTTTATAGCGGCGTTTTTCTTTGCGTCTCTTACGGCGTCCCTGTTCAGCTCAACCGAAATCACTTCGCCGGCTTTGTCGGAGGCTAAAATGCCTATCGTGCCGACACCCGAGTATGCGTCAATAACTTTCTCTTTGCCTTTTAAGTCGGCAAATTCGAGTGCTTTTGAATAGAGTGACTGTGTGCCGACATAGTTTATCTGATAGAAAGATCGGGCTGAAATTCTGAATTTTTTGCCAAGAAGCTCATCCGTGATATAGCCGTTCCCGTAAAGTATATTCTCCGTATTCCCGAGAACAAGACTTGTAAAACGGTCGTTTATGCTCTGAACGACGGTCGTTATAATCGGGAATTTCTTAAGCAGAGTCTTTATAAAATCATTTTTGGATTTAAACGGCTCGTTGCCCGTGACAAGCACTACCATGACTTCATCCGTGCCGAACGCGTGCTTTACAAGTACATGCCGCAAAAAGCCTCTGCCGGTGTTTTCGTTATAGACACTCAGCTTAAAGGACTTCACAAGAGAGCGAATGAAAACTATAATCTCATCCGCCGTTTTGTCTTCTATCAGGCAGTCGTCAACCTTGACAATACGATGAGAGCCGGACTGATACACGCCCGATATAATCTGACCGCCTCGTGTGACGCCGAAAGCCGCCTGAACCTTGTTGCGGTAGTGGTAGGGGTTGTCCATCCCGATAATTTCATCGACATGGCAGAATCGTCCCATAAGCTTTATTACCTTAGCCTGCTTAAAAGAGAGCTGCTGAGGGTACGACATATTGGTAAGCTGACATCCGCCGCATTTTTTTGCGACAGGACAGCCGAAATCTTTATCTATCATCTGAAAGAACTCCGTATGCAGAATGTAGAATGCATAATGAAGGAAAACGCTAAAGCGTTTTGGATTATAAAGCTTCGCGAAAGTCAGCAAGGAGCAAGGAGCAAGGAGCAAGGAGCAGTGAAGCTTTGCGATGCAATCAGCAATTAGCAATGTCGGAAGACACGGTGCGTTTTGGATTATAATGCTACGGTGACGGTCAGACGGTTGCTGTATAATAAGTTTAAATTTTTGCGAAGCTATATAATCTAAGGCACGCAGTGCCTTCCGACATTATGCATTGCGCATTATGAATTATGCATTATAAAAAAAGTGGGGATACAAGCAAAACATGTATCTCCACTATTTTAACCTATTTGCTTTGTTGTGTCAAACGATTATTCGCCCTTCATTTCAACAAGCTTCTGCTTGCCTGTGAAAGCGTCAACCGAAAGCTTGACGGAATCGAAAATCGCATCCTTAATGTTGTCTTCGGTGACACCGAGAGATACGCACCACTTTTTGTCGATAAACGTGTTCATGCACATAATCTCGGCAAGCTCAACGGCGTTGATGCCGGGCTCAACATTGTTTGCGGCATACTTCTTCATCATTGTATGACCGAATGCCTTGAACATCCACTTAGCAACGTGGATAATCTTTCTGTTGGGAGTGCCCATAGCCTCGTGAACAATCTTAAGGAAGTCATCCCATGTGAGGTTGTAGTAGCCGATGGGATAAGCATTGCCGCCCTTGTTCTTTTCTGCGGCGCCTACGATGCACTGTGCAACCTGATGAACGGTAACCATTGTTGTGCCGCCCTTCGGATACATTGTAACGTGACCTGAGTGGTCCATGTTGTAGATCTGCTCAACAAGGATAACCCAAACGGGCTTTCTGCCGGGCTGTGTGCCGAAAATGTAGGGGAGCTCAAGAATAGCAACGTTCATGTCGCCGTCCGCAAAGCTGAGAGCTACTTCTTCCTGCTCTATACGGCTTCTGATGTAGGGATGCCACTCGGTAAGCTTCATATCGGGGCGTGTCTTTGCGAAATATGAGAAATAAGAACCGAGAACTACGCAGTTTTTGATGCCGCATTTTTTAGCGAGCGTAAGGAAACGGCGAACAGGCTCAATGTTGTACTTTCTGTAAGCCTCATAAACGGGAGCGGGGAATTCAACTCTTTCGTCAACACCTGCGGCGAAGACGAATGTGTCGCATCCGGACATAAGCTCAAGAAGCTCGTCGTCGGATTTCTCAAGGTAGTTGCCCCAGACAATTTCCATTTCTTCGGGGATGGGAGCACCCTGAGGAAGGGGAGGAAGTGCCATTGACTTTACGCTGTTGCCCTTGTCAATGAAAAGCTGTGCGGCTGCGGAACCTAAGAGACCTGTTCCGCCGATCATAAATACTTTCATAAATCGAAGTCCTTTCTATATTGCGTTCGCTTTATTATATCGTAAACTATGCAATTACTGCATTCGTTTTGATATAGTACTATAAACTATTCAAATAATCTCAAAATATTTGTAAACATTTTGTTAATGTTTTAACAATAGCCCGTGAACGGTTCAGCTTATGCCTGCCGTTTTCTTGTTGCGTTCGTGCTCCGACAAAGTGGATGCAAGATAAAGCTTGCCATCGGAGTCGTGCAGGAAGTAGTAGTAGTCCGTTGAGTCGGGTGAAATTGCGGCGGCGATTGCGGATTTGCCCGGGTTGCATATGGGGCCTGCGGGCAGACCGTTTCTCTGGTTGGTGTCGTATGCCTTGAGATAGTTGGAGTACGAACCCGTTGCAGTCAGTTCTTCTTCATACGCGCTTATGTATTTCGCCGTCGAATCGCAGTTGATATATGGGAATGACGATGACTCAAGTCTGTTATAGATGACCGAAGAGATAAGCGGCATCTGCTCGGCGTTTTTGGCTTCACGTTCGATAATGGATGCGACAATTATAATCTGGTCGGTTGTATACTTGCTGTTCTTTGCCGAGTCTTCAAACAGATCGTCCCATTTGTCTTCAAAGTTGTCAAGGAATCTCTTTACAACACTGCTTGCGTTTTCACCGATATAGAACTCATACGTATCGGGATAGAGGTACCCTTCAAGCACTCTGTATCTGAGATTTGTATCCGTAAGATCGGACAGGAAATCATACTGTTCCAGAAGTGTTGTGTCGTTTAACGCGGCATAGAAGTCCGTGGTGTCGCATACGCCGTTTTCGCTCAGCTTTGCGGCAATCTGACTTACGGTGTAGCCTTCGGGGAATGTAATCTTTACTGTGGAATCGGTCGAGCCCGCCGACAGAATGGTGTTGAGCATTCCTTCAAGCCCCATGCTTGAACTGAGGTTATATTCACCTGCGGGGTATGTTCTGTCTGTGCCGTCGCTCTTTTTGTCGTAATCGAGAAGCTTAGCGGCAAGCTTGCAGAAGCCCGTGTTGTGAATAAGATTTTTGTCGCCTAAGGTTTCTATAATGTCGTTGACGGTCATGCCCTCGGTTACGACAACTCTTATCTGTGTTGAATCGGCATTTATCGCAAGAATGTCCTCAATGCAGTGCATAACGGGAATGCGAACGAGCATTGCCGCAACTATGACAAACACAACTACGCCGACGGTAAGAATAATATTGTTTGTCTGCTGCTGTTTTTTGCTTTTCGTTGTGGCGCGTTTTTTTGCTGCGGTACGCTGTGTGCCGGAAGTCGATGAAGCCGAGGCTCTTGAAGCACGCTCGGAATACGATCTGCCGACGGATGAAGCACTACCGGAAGCGGATGAAGTTCTGCTCTGTGCCGAGCCCGATCTGCTGTAAGAAGAGTATGAGCCGGATGATGATTGTCTGCCGGAGTATGATGAACGCCCGGTGCTAAACATCTTTGTCTGCTGACTGCGTGACGAACGTGCGGAATCGGAGTTTGCGGAAAAGTAAATTTCACCGCTGTTTTTTACGTCATCCTCGGGTTTGTCCTGTTTTTGCGATGAACCGAATGACTTGAACTGTCTTTTTAACAGCTCGTAGGCATCGCTGTCGTTGGAATAATTTTTTTTGTCGTCCATTTCAGTATCGGGCTTTTTTGCCCGCCTTTCATTTTATATCTTATGTGCGAATTGAACATCTCCGATAACTCTGTCGGCTATGGAGCTGTCTTTTATAAGTGAAATTATGTTGTGCGAGAACTCAAATACTGCGCCCGCACCTCTTGCCGTGACAATATTGCCGTCGACAACACTTGCGTCCTTTAATACGGTCGCGCCTCTGAGCTCCTTTTCGAATCCGGGGAAGCATACGGCGTTTTTGCCTATGAGGAATCCCATTTTTCCGAGAATCATGGGAGCGGCGCATATCGCACACAAGGGATAGCCTTTGTCACTGCAAACATTCAGCATATTAAGCACCGTGGGAGATGCCAGAAGATTCTTTGTGCCGGGCATTCCACCGGGGAGAATTACTCCCGAACAGACCTTTTCGTCCGCTTCATTGTCGGCTATATCTGCCGTTACGGTTATCTTATGTGCCCCGGTAATCTCTTTGCCGCCTATGCCGACAGTTTCAATATTAATGCCGGCTCTGCGGAGCATGTCAAGAGTAACAAGCGCTTCGGTCTCTTCAAAACCGTCCGCCAGAAACATATAAATCATAATTTCAACCCCTGTTCTTCGATATCTGAATTATTTTAACAAAAAGGTAACCTTTTTACAAGACCAATATTATTTTTTACCCTGATTTTTACAGAATGCAGAATGTAGAATGCATAATGCATAATGAAGGAAAACGCTGAAGCGTTTTGGATTATAAAGCTACGCAGGAGATTAAATTATCCGAGAATACAGTTCTGACAGTTCGTGAAGCTTTATAAATCAAGTCCGCAGGACTTCCGACATTATGTGAACCTGTCAAGT
>CAVFUV010000163.1:0-5147 GCA_963625735.1 bacterium | reverse complement strand
GTGCGAGAATCATAAGCATAGATACTATTCGTATCAGTTCGAGATTAGCTTGTCGTTTTTCTTTTTGCATAATTATACCTCTTTTTGTTCAATTTTTTATCTTCTCAAAAATTTTTCAAAGGCCGTGTTCCGGCTGATTTTATGCGTATGTATTATAAATTCTCTGACAATATAAAAGTATCTCCCTGGCAAATGCGGGCTTAAGCATTTTAAGCAGAAGCATATCTTTTTTTGAAAGGCCCGAGGGGATATTCCCGGTGGCGGTTTTAAGCTCCGGCATGGAAAGTATCTTTTTTATTTCGGCTGTCTTTTCCTTTGATGAGCGGTTCTGAGAGCATACGCCTTCTGTTATCGCACTCAATACAAACCGTGACAGCTGAAAATCAAGCCAGGCGTTATCGTTATCTGAAACAATGGGACGAAGATAAGCTCCTGTCTTTTTCCAGAGCTTACAGAAAACCTGCAGACGCTTTTCGCAGTCCGTATGCGTAATAGAAGACGGGTTTTCGATATAATCATAATAAGCGCCTGTTATAAGCTTTATTTTGTTCGCACCGGTAAAGAGCGACAGATTTATAAGCAGGTCTTCGCCGTGGTTTATTTCCTCGTCAAATTTTGCTTTGTCAAAAAGATGCCAGGCGTACAGACCCCGCCATGTGCTGCCGTAGACGGAAGGCAACCGGTGTCCGTCGGGGGCGTATCCCCACACGCACATGGGCATTACAAGATTTTTAATAATCTCGCTTTTTTCGGTATATGTCTTTTCTTCGGGGAAAGTATCGGACCTGGTTTTGTCTCCGCAGATTTTGTTAAAACCGCAAAGTGTAATATCCGCGCCGTCGCTTTTTTCGACAAGCGTCTGCACCATGTCGGCGTGCGGCAGGTCGTCGGAGTCACAGAACATTATGTAATCGCCGTTTGCGTTTTCAAGTCCCGTATTGCGTGCGTGACTTACTCCGCCGTTTTTTATATGAACGCATTTAAAGCGGCTGTCGGCACTGCAAAAATCGTCGCAGATACCGCCGGAAGAGTCGGACGAGCCGTCATCGACAAGAATAACCTCAATATTTTTATAGGTCTGCCCGGCAAGGGCGTTTAATGTGCGAAGCAGAAATTTCTCGGCATTATAGACCGGGACGATATAAGAAACTAAAGGGTTCATGGTTTTGAATTTCCTTCTTATTATTTGTATCTTTCACGGTACCGACGCATCGACTCGGCAAAAAGCTCGCCGTTTGTGGGCGGCGTGTATGTTATGGCGTTTGCGCCCGCTGCGATAGTCGCTTTTATCGTTTCGTCCGTGGGGCCGCCCGTGGCGATTATGCCTATATCGGGATAGGTTTCACGGATAAAGCGTACAACCTCGGGTGTTTTTGCCGCAGCGGAAACATTCAGAATATCCGCACCGGCTTCTATCCTCTCGACTATATCCTGATTTTCGGAAATAACGGTTGCGACAACGGGAATATCAACAACTCTTTTTATCTCGGTTATGACGTCGCACGCAATGGGAGCGTTGACGATAACACCGAAAGCGCCCTGATGCTCGGCTTCAATCGCAAGGCGCACCGAGCGTTCGCCCGCCGTAAGTCCGCCGCCGACACCTACAAAAACGGGAACGTCGGACACGGATATAAGTGCCTTGCTTATAATCGGCTGAGGCGTAAACGGGTAGACCGCAAGAACAGCATCGGTGTTTATATTCTTTATTATAGCTACATCGGTGGAAAATACAAGAGATTTTATCCGTTTGCCGAAAACGGAAATGCCGGAGCATTCGTATATGCACGACGGAACACTTATCGAGTGATCTCTTAATGTGCCTGTAAAAGCGGGAATATTCTTTTTCGGTGTATCGT
Source organism: bacterium (assembly GCA_963625735.1). Lineage (GTDB taxonomy): Bacteria > Bacillota > Clostridia > Oscillospirales > Acutalibacteraceae > RUG806. The sequence goes on along the minus strand of CAVFUV010000163.1, from coordinate 3,288 downwards.
TGTTCATGGTGTTTTTTTGGGCAAAAAGGCTTGCCGTTCCTCTCTGAAAAAATACAACTTCACCGTACAGCCGAAAATCGGTAAATTCCGCAGGGCGCACAGTGAAGTTTTCTGTTATTGTTTTATTGTAAGACGTTCGTAATCTTTGTTACAAGACTGTCTGAACGTGTCATTGAAATATTATTGCAATACAGCACGTCGACATTGCCCGAGCAGCCTTCTGCCGTTTTTACGGAGTCAAGCAGGGGCGAGAGCTTGCCGGAATAATATCTGTAATCGACAACATATACATATTTATAATGATAAGTAAACAGCGGAGCGATGGCGTTGCCGAAGGACTCCTTTACAAGTATCAGCGAGTCGCCCGAAGTCATATCGGTATTTTCGATAACGGTATACGGGTTGTCGCCGTAAATAAATGTGCTGTACTTGTATGCAGGCTTGCTGTTTGTGGCATCGTAAATCATGGGCGTTGTTATCTTTTCGCCGGACGATGTCGTGACGGTCATTTTAGTATTGCAAGGCGGAGTGTAGGTGGTGACCGTGTCGGGATTTGCCGCCAGAGTCGGACTCTGACCGGAATCGTTATAGAAGCTGCCCAAGAAGTTGTCAAACGAACGAACCGTGTACGACGACAGCGGCAGAGCCTCAATACCCTTAACCTCGCAGAACTTCGTGTAGGCGTAGTAAGCCCCGAGCCCCGTCCAGTGGTGGTCGGTGCGGAAATAGATATATTCGTCCTTATGGGCCTTCAGCGTATCGAAAATTTCAACCTTTTTGACGCTGTCGACCATGGAGCCTTCCATATAGTCAATGGCCTTTTTCTGATCCGATACATTTACTTTCTTTCTCGCACGGGAATCAAGCGTTATGTCAATTGAAGTCGGTATGATCATGCTGTAAACGGTCGCGCGGTTGCCGAGAACGGATGCGGCGGTGTTTACGGCTTTTACGTATTTATCCGAAACGGTCTGATTGAAGTTATAGTATTCGTAACCGGCATTTCCGGCTATCATAATGGCATCGAGCGTCTGAACAAGCTCGTTGTACTCGCCCTCGGGTTCGGTCTCTTCGGCAACGGTTGTGTCGGCCGCTGTGGTGTCGGCGGTGCCGGTCGCTGTCTCACCCTGTGAAGTGCTTTCGGCGGAGGTGTCCGCTTCGGTCAGATTTGTATTGGGTGTATCGGGTATCTCGTCGGCATTGTTGCCTTCGTTAAAGCCCTGCAATACGGTGGAAGTGCCGAGGATGTGCTGAATTTTGGAGTTTAACGTCACAAGTGTATCTCTAAACGGCACGGTGTCCGAAAACCACGATGTTATGTCGGAGAAATATTCACCCGAAAACAGCGTTGAAAAATGAAATTCGGGAAATTTGGCGAGGTCACGCTTTTCGGTGTCGCTGTATGACGGACGAAGCGGAATGATGAACGCCAGGAAGGTAAGAGCCAGAACTATTGTGCCCGTTACCAGAATTTTTATCATCTTATGTTTTGTATCATGCGATAATCTTTTCATTTTGCTTACTCTCCGTATAATCAGAATTGATAGTAAAGGAACGGATTGTATGAGTCACCGACAAGTGACAGAACCGACAGTATAAACAGGCATGCGGGAATGGCGATATCACCGACAGAGGCGGCAATTCTTGCGGCATTCGAATATTTGCCTTTTTTGCGGATAACGGTGCCGATATTTTTCGCAAGCGGTGTGCAGGCGAACACTGCGAGAATGAAGAACAGAATATATCCGCCGGCAAATGACAGCGATTCATAGGTCGCAAGCTTGTTGCCGTTCAGGCAGAACATACCCTTGAGCACCGCGCCGACAAGCGACATATCGGTAAACTTGAAGAAAATCCAGCCGAAATAGACAACGGCAAGTGTAACGGCCACGCCTATGCCGCGATGCTTATCGAAGAATTTTCCGAGGAAGGTTTTTTCTATTACAAGGCATACGAAGAAATAAAGTCCCCACAGAACAAAGTTCCAGCTCGCTCCGTGCCACAGTCCCGTAAGAGCCCACACGACGAACATATTGAAAATCTGACGGGCCTTGCCCTTGCGGTTGCCGCCGAGAGGAATATAGACATAGTCACGGAAGAATGAGCCGAGTGACATGTGCCAGTTGTGCCAGAATTCGGTGACGGAATGCGAGCAGTAGGGATAGTGGAAGTTTTCTTTATAGTGGAAGCCGCATATAAGTCCCATGCCTATCGCCATATCGGAATAAGCCGAGAAATCAAGATAAATCTGAAGCATATAGAACGCCATGCCCATCCACAGTGTCAGAGCTGAACGCCCCTCGATTGTTGACAGATTCTGTGCCAGGAGTGATGCCGTGCCTATATCGGAATCGGTAAGCAGAAGCGTATCGACAACCGTGCCGCAGGAGTTCGCGAGAATGCTCTTTTTTGCAAGACCGAAGCAGAAGCGTGTTATGCCGGTGCTTATGCCGTCAAGGTCGCTGACACGCTCGGTCAGCTCGTTTTCGACATCGCCGTAGCGAACGATCGGACCCGCAACGCACTGATGGAAAAGTCCGGCGTATAAAAGAACCTTCCAGTAATATTTCTGCGCGGGAACTTCGCCTCTGTAAACGTCTATGACATATGTCAGAAGCTGGAATGTATAGAATGAAATGCCTATCGGCAGAGCGACCTCCGGTACGGGGAGCAGCTCTTTTCCGAAAAGCGAATTTATGTTCTCGACAAAAAATCCGATGTATTTGAAATAGCCGATAGCGCCGATACAGACGACTGCCGCCATAATCATTGCGGTTCGTTTAGCCCGTCTGTTTCGGGACTTTTCGATAAGCTGTGAGAAGAACCAGCACAGCCACGCCATAAGCATCAGGATGAACACATAAACGGGTTCGCCCCACGCATAGAAAATAAGAGAGAACACCAGAAGAATGATGTTTCTCGCCTTTATCGTCTTGGCGCTGAAATAGAGAATGAGGTTTGCCGGCAGAAAAGCCAGCAGAAAGATGAGTCCGGAGAAAACCATGTCACAAATACGCCTTTTCCACAGAATTTGGCGGAACACGAGAAACATCGGGAAGCTTTGGAAAAATTTGTGCAGGCAATCGAAAATGCCGACAAATGCAGAATGTAGAATGCATAATGCATAATGTCGGAAGTCCTGCGGACTTGGATTATAAAGCTTCGCACCGTTTTTGCCGCAGACGGAGAGCCGTAAAAAGTCCGAAAATGTCGCCGTGAAACGCCACTGACAATATTATATTATGTGATATAGTGTTTTTCAAGTTACAGAATTGTAAATAATTATAT
>CAVFUV010000162.1:0-5230 GCA_963625735.1 bacterium | reverse complement strand
TATCCTACAAGAATAAAATTCACCATCTTCAACAAACCATACCCGAATTTTTTGTAACTCTTCACCAAAATTTTTCAAACCCGCATTTTCTTTGTTTTTTCTGTTGACTTAATCGGATTTAACTCATATAATTTGCCGTGAAAAACGACAAAAATGCCTTTAATCAGGGGGATAATTTACCGTATGAAGCATCTTACAAACAAGGATTTTCCCACCGCCTACAAAGAACAGTTCGACACCGTTTTCGGCGATAATCTGCCGCTGTATACCATAATCAGTGACCTTACATTACAGCGAAAGTACGGCGAAAACGCAATGTCCTTCACAGAAGATGCCGTCTATGCCTTCAATTCCGACACTCCCGTATGCGTAAAATACGCTGATATCGAGGAAGCGATTGTAAAGCGTATGTACGGCAACGCGGTTTTCTTCGCGAAGCTCAAGACCGGCAAGCTTTTAATGCTCATGCGTTTTACGTTCGCAGTCGCAAACATAGCGGATGCCGGTGCGGATTTTATAAACGCCGTAAACGAGCACGGTTTTTCGGAGGAGCTTCTGTACTCCGTTGAGGATGCGTACATGCACCGCCGTTCGTTCTGTCCCAAATGCGGCAGAAAGCTCCCCTCGCCCGATGCCGAGTGCCTTAACTGCAAAGGCAAGAGCAGAATGATATCAAAGTTTTCGGTATACGCAAAGCCGCATACAAGAATGCTTATCATATGCCTGTTCCTCTCCGTTTTCACAACGGGAATGTCACTGATACCGCCCTATATTACAGGATATATGGTCGATGACGTTCTGCCGAACAAAAATATGAAGCTTCTGATAGAAATGATACTCGCTCTTCTTGGGGTATATCTTCTTCAGTACAGCGTAACGGCTGTTCGTTCATATCTTTTGAGAGCGACGGGCGACAAGATAGCCATTGACCTTAAAAAAGACATATACGAAAAGTCGCAGAACCTGCCTATGACATTCTATGACAAGACGTCAACAGGCTCGGTTATCAACCGTATAAACTCCGACACTTCAAACATACAGAACTTCATACTCAAGATAACGCAGGAAGCCGTGGTGCAGTTTCTGACGCTTATAGGCATATTCATTATAATGATCTGCTTAAACCCGAAGCTTACGCTGTTCTCACTCGCTCCCATTCCGATAGTCGTTATTATCGGCAAGGTTTTCGGCAAGAGAATAGGGCCGAAATATATGCGTCTGTGGCGCAGAAGCGCGGCAATTTCCGGACTTCTGACGGATACAATTCCCGGCATACGAGTAATAAAGGCTTTCACGAACGAGAAAAAATCCGTCACAAAATTCGATGCGTACTGCGATGAATGGATGAGGGAAGACACATTAGCGGCAAGAACAGCCGGCTACTTCCCCGCTCTAATGACATTCCTTGTGACATGCGGCTCGCTTATAATATGGTTCTCGGGCGGCAGCTTCGTCATAAAAGGCTCTTCGGAATTTTCGGTCGGTCTTCTGGTGTCGTTCGTGTCGTACGCCTCAATGTTCTATACCCCCGTTAACTTCTTCGCAAACTTCTCTGACTCTTACAGAAACACACTTGCGAGTGCCGAAAAAATTCTCGATATAATCGACGCCGAGCCCGAACACGACTTCGGCAAGGGCAATATCCCCGATCACATTGACGGCAAGATTGAATTTAAGAACGTAAACTTCTCTTTTGACCGTTCCAAAAAGGTTCTCACAAACATAAATATCACGATAGAGCCGGGCGATGTTGTCGGCATTGTCGGCACAACAGGCTCGGGCAAAAGTACGCTTATCAACCTCATAATGCGTTATTATGACGATTATGAAGGCCAGATACTGGTTGACGGACAGGACATTAAGAATATCGATATGGCATATTACCGCAATCAGATAGGCTATGTTCAGCAGGAGCCGCTGATGTTCCGTGATACCATATTCAACAACATATGCTACGGCGACGAAAACGTCCGTGTCGAGCAGGTATTAAGAGCGGCGGATATAGCCAACGCCCACGAATTTATATGCCGTCTGCCCGATGCATATGACACAGTCTTAGGCGAACGCGGCACCGGTCTTTCGGGCGGTGAAAAGCAGAGAATTTCAATAGCGAGAGCCGTTATGAAAAACCCGTCAATACTTATTTTTGACGAAGCGACGGCGGCTGTTGACTCCGAAACCGAGCATCTTATACAGGAGGCCATTGAGCGTCTGATAAGAGGCCGCACAACGCTTATGATTGCGCACCGTCTGTCAACGCTTAAGAACGCCAATAAGATAGCGGTTGTCGACAAGGGCGAAATTATAGAGTTCGGTTCGCCCGAGGAGCTTCTTGCGGCAAAGGGCAAATATTATAAGCTGGTTCAGATTCAGTCAATGGGCGAACAGCTCATAGCTCAGAAACGAGCCGAAAATTTTGAATGAGAGGTGCCGAAAAATGATAAGATACATAGACGGACCCGAAGTCAGAATTACACAGAATGACAGCATCTTTCTTGATGTGGAATTCTATTTTACAAAAGAAAAATTCGAAGAGCTTGAAATACACAGACTCTTCCCCCGTTCGGGCGGCGACAAATATCTGTCACTTATAACGCACGACGGCGAACCGATTGCGATAATACGCGATTTGTCAACGCTTGACCATGCATCCGCGGACGCTGTCAGAAACGCACTCGACGAATATTATCTCATTCCGAAAATCAAACGCTTTATCTCGATGAGTGAAAAATTCCGTATATGGATGTGGACAGCCGAAACCGACCGTGGTATAATCACTTTTGAAATCAGAAACCACGTCTACTCCGTAAAACCGCTCTATGACGGGCGTGTGCTTATAAAGGATGCGGACGATAACAGATACGAGATACCGGACATAAACAAGCTCGATAAAGCGTCAAGAAAGATGCTTACACCGAAGCTGTAATTACAATAAAGGGGTTAAAAATATGAAGCTTATTATCGCAATAGTAAATAACGAGGATTCGGCGGTTGTTGCGTCCGCCCTTACAAAAGACAGATTCACCGTAACAAAGCTCTCCACCACAGGCGGATTTCTTATGGTCGGCAACACCACTCTCCTTATAGGCACCGAGGACGACAGAGTGAGCAGAGCAAAACAGATAATCTCTCATCACTGCAGTGAACGTGTGCATAACGCTTCCACAACCGAGAGCTTCGGCAGAGGTTTCGAAAACGGCGCACTCGAAAGCAAGGTCAAGGTCGGCGGCGCGACGGTGTTTGTGCTGAGTGTGGATGAAGTGGACAAATATTGAGCTTAAGTGTAAAATGCGAGCACAACAGCAAAAGGAGCAAGGAGCAGTAGAATCAGTGGTCGGTGGTCAGTATCCGGTGGCTGAGGAAGTCCTGCGGACTTGATTTATATGGCTTCGCAAGAGGTAATATTTTCTAAACAAACAAAAGCTTTTTGCATTGGGCAAGCAGGTTTTAGTTGAAAACTCGGTAATTTTCATCAATACAATAAAATTTCAGCGGCAGAAATGGGATAACACCCGATTTTTGCCGCTGGTTTTTATGTTTTTTTCGGTCGTCACGCAAAGCACAACCGGCTTCCGCGAAGCCTTATAATCCAAGGCACGCAGTGCCTTCTTGTTTTTGGATTGTCGGACCGCTGCCGCCGGTCCTCATTAGTCGCCACGCCAAAAATCATTCACCGGATGATTTTTGCCTGCGACATTGTTAATTATTAATTATTAATTGTTAATTGTTAATTAACAACAACTGCTCTTTGCTAATTGTTCTGTTTGTTCACAAAAAGCCGTCATCAATCAAATAATGAGCATCCGCTCTGCCTGAACCGCTCTATCATCTTAAGGGCGGATTCTTTTTTTATATCAAAATATTCACACAGGCAGTCAATGCACATAAATTCCGTTGAGCCGCGGTTTACGAGCTTTTTATGCAGGCCGATTTCGTCCCTTGTAAGCTCCCGACCACATTTCAGGCATTTTTCGGTATGGAACATTATTTCTCAAGCTTGCCTATATACATGGCGCACTGATGCTTTTTAAGCCTGAGCTTCATAAATTCCTTCTTTACGCCGATATCTTCACCGGTGAACACGTCCGTAAGATGAAGTCCGTATCCGGTGTCGGCGGTAATGCCGATATTGCTGAAATAGAGCATTGCATTGTCATCATGGTCGGAGAAGTTTACGAAAAGCACGGCAATTTCATTATTCGAAAGGTGCTTTACAAATGTAATTCTGTCTTCGCCCGAGCGTGTGCCGACAAAAGCGGGGCGGCACTCCTCATCCTGATTTATGCGGATAAGCGTCTTGTTTTTGAAGAGCCTGAGTGTTTCGTCACTGATGTTTCTTATGTCACAGCCGATCATAAGGGGCGATGAGAACATGCACCAGATGGCAAACTCCGTCTGATAGTCAATATCGTACTGTTCCTTGGAAATATCGGACTCAACGCCTACGTTGCCCTTGCCGTACATGCCGCATGTGAGCATATCTATGTCGTTAAAGCAGCCGGCGGCGGAATAGGCAAGATTATCAATCTGACTGATTGCTATATCTCTCATGCTCTTGAATGAGTCGAAAATATCACCGGTGGAGCGGTACATATGAGCGCCTGTGGATCGAATCCACTGATTTACGCCGTCATGACCCCAGTTGCAGGCGGAGAACAGAATTTCTCTGCCGCAAGCCTTAAGCGCCATGCCCATATTGCGGTAAAGCAGCTCGCCGTTTGCGGGGTCGGGCTTATAGCAGTAGTCGTATTTAAGATAGTCCGCACCGTACTCGGCGAAAGTCTCGGCATCGAGGAATTCATGACCGAACGAACCGGGATAATCGGCGCATGTGCGAGCGCCGGCACAGGAATACATACCGAATTTAAGTCCTTTTGAGTGGACATAATCGGACACGGCCTTCATGCCGTTCGGAAATTTGTTCTTGTCGGGAACAATCTTGCCGGTAACGGGGTCACGCTGTCTCTCGCTCCAGCAGTCGTCGATTACAAGATACTCGTAGCCTGCGTCCTTAAGACCGAGCTCAACCATCTTGTCGGCAGTGTCTTTAATAAGCTGCTCGTTGATGTTCTCGGCAAACGTGTTCCATGTGTTAAAGCCCATAGGGGGTGTTTTTGATAACATTTTTCTCTCTCCTTTTTCGGCTTTGATAATAAAAAAGCCTATGTTCATTGTATTTTATATGCGAATTGTTGTCAAGAATTTCAGCGTAAAATCATGTGTCTTTTTT
>CAVFUV010000161.1:2551-5291 GCA_963625735.1 bacterium | reverse complement strand
ATGAATTATTTGTCTTTGTTTTGAAACAATACTTCCTTATCAGCACGTGGCTTTAGGGAGTTTGGGAATTTTTTTTACAATTAAGAATTAAGAATACAGGATTAAGAATTTCGGAAGTCCTTCGGACTTGATTTATATTGCTTCGCCGACTTTAAGCTGATTGATTTTCCGATAAGCTGATTGTCTGCGTAACTTTATAATCCAAAACGCAAATCGAATTCATGCTTTGGGTTTGTCGGACCGCTGCCGCCGGTACGGCAAAACCCCGCACCGCCACAAAAACCTGTATTTTGTGAAGCTGTATAATCCAAGGCACTCCGTGCCTTCCCCGGTCTCCGGATACCTGCCACCGGATACCTTTTTTTCTCATTTTTTCAAAAAAATAAATTTATTTTCAAAAAACACGGGACAAACGCCGTCTTTCGGGTGTATACTGTACGCAGAAAGAAAAAAAGCGGAAAGGAACATATATTTATGGGTCTTGAAACCACATACACAGCTTTTGCGACCAATATAATGAAAAAATACGACGTTCCGGTTAATCCGGACACCGGCGAAGCGAATCCGGTACAGTACACACCCGAGCAGCAGATGGCTCTTATGTACATCTATGTCACAAACACAGCCACTCCGGTAATGCCCGCCGATAAGCTTGCCGCGATGATCGAGGAAAAACCGAAGCCCAGCATAAAAAATCCCCGTAAGGTTTCCGTTCCCGTCGAGCAAAGAGCCGACCGCAGAGACAAATCAAATCTTCTTCGCCGTGAAGTTGTAAATGACATCTATCTTACTCTCAGAACCCCCAAAATTTACAAGGAAAAATACGGAACAAGCTTCAACCGTTCGCATCAGCGTCTGTTTAAGCAGGTGCCCGAAGGCGCCGCTCCCGGTGAAATCGACAGAATAGATAAATACAACAACTATGTATCTCTGCTGTTCACAAATGACCTGAAAAAGCGTGCCGAGAACGAGAACAGGCTGTGCGACGATATTATGGCCGAAGCTCCCGGCACCACAAGAGAAGAAGCCATGGATCAGATAAGGGAGCATCGCGGACAGATTCTCTTAACCGCTATTCGTGAGCTTGGCGACATGCCCGACAGAGTTATTGAGATGACCGATCCCAATCTCCCTGCCGACGAGCTTCTCAAAAACTTCAAGACCTTCGCATGGGCCAAAAGCCTCATGGTCGAGCTTCAAAACTATGTAAACGACGCGAAGGGCAACAATCCTCTGTTTAAATTTACCGAGGAGGAATTAAATTTTGTAAGCGACAACCGCCGCTACCTCAATGCCTTCACCGTCGCGTCAAACAATATACTTATGGTCGCGAACCCCTGCTATGAGTTTATTGATATCAACGCGCTTGAAGATTACAATCTGCTTCTCTTAGGCGGACTTGACCCCACTGTCGAGGATTATAAGAGCTACTCATATCTTGTTACACAGTCGGAACACAGAGATGAATGGAGAGCGGAACGAAAACGCAGAGCCACGAGTGATTATGATGACATATACCCGAAGGACGGAGACAGCTTTTCCGATTTGCTGGGTGACGCCTTTTTCCGTGAGTCAAACAGCGGGAGCAGTATTGCCGAAAAGGTTCTTATAAACAACTTCCTCTCAATCGAAGATACACTGTTCTGCGAAACGGTTCCCGATGAAAACAATGAAACTTATAAAGCAGAATCCGAAAAATTTGACAGTTTAGTCGGAAATACACTTTATAGCAATAATACCCCTGTTGCCGTTGTAAAAAACGACAGAGTTGTTGTAATGCAGAGAGTTAACGGCACACCGACGCAGGTAAGCCCCGAGGTGCTTTATAACTACGCCCTTAAAGACCGCACAGACAGTCTTATAAAGCAGATGTCAAGCGCCGACCCGTGGTATCACACAAGCTCCGACGCATTTAAATCCATGCGCAAGGCGTTTGAAAACGTAAGCAAGCCCGCAATTCTCAAGAACGGCGATAATCTCAACGATGCCTTCACAAAATACCGCGATCTGCTCAATGCGACAAATTCATATCTTGAGACAAAGAAGAACCCCACCGATGACAAATGGACAAAGCTTCATGTCAACATGGCAAAATCACTTAAGGACTTTGCCGAAACAAAGCTTAAGCAGCTTGAGCTTATAGAAAAGGCCCGCATAACGACGAAAACATTCGGCAACAAAAATATAAGCTTTGAAGAGAAGAAAAAAATCGCCGCAGGTCAGGACAAGGTCGAAAACGACAAAAATTACATTAAAGAATTAAAAAACAAGGATCTCATAGACTGGTTAAAAGATAACTTCAACAAAGCCCTCAAAAGCAGTGTGATTCCAAAGAATCTTGCCGATGCCGCAAAAGAAGCACAGCAGAAGCTCAGTGTATTTGAAGAAATCAACGCTCTGAACCATATCGATAATTTCGACTCTCAGCCGAGTATGATTCATCCGCATATCGGTGTTATGTTCGGGCTGATGATAGCCGAAAAGCTTATAAAATACGAGCAGTCACTGCGTCACAGCACATATCCCGGTCCGATTGAAAAAATGCTGTCAAATCCCGACAAAGAACAGATGAAAGCGTTTCTTAAGGATATAGCCGACAGCGCGATATTTGAAAAAACAGGCAAGAAGCTCGGCAAAGAAGAAAAGGCAAAAGACAGCACCGTTCTGACAAAAGACGAATTCATTAAATTTGCCGAAAACTTCAATTCCGAATACAACATCACAAAAGCGACGGAGAGGC
>CAVFUV010000161.1:0-2541 GCA_963625735.1 bacterium | reverse complement strand
CTTTATAAAAAAGACGGCACATCTCTTTTCTCCGAGAAACTCGCGGGAATGCTCATAAACTCAATAAAGCCCTTAAGAAAACCCGGTTTTAACGCGTTTGAACGCTTTTTCAGAGACACTATGAAAACAAACGTCATTGATGTCTTAAACGAGCATATAAAGAACGGCAGGAATGAGCCCATTCCGGCAGAGCATACGGATAATATTCTCACATCAATCATAATGCACTCGGTTATCATGTCCGAACGCGGCAAAGAGGGCGTAATCGATATAGGCTATTATGAGAAAATGCTGACAGAAGACGCGAAATCCGCAGATAAGCTTCATGAGAGCATTATGGGGCTTGACAATTACAGATCACTCAGAGCCCGTCTGACAGACAAGGACGGCCGCCTCACAACAGAAAGTCTTGAGAAATTAACACAGAGCGATATGACATCCGCCGCGGTAAAAGAGCTTGTCGACAAAAACGCGCTCAGAATAAAATACAATGCCGTCAGAGGAAGGGTCGCAGACCGCTACCCCTCGGATATTAAATCCATAAGAGGAAACGAGCAGGACGAATGCGAAAAGGCATTTGCGAAGTTTATTAAAACGAACATACACGATGTTGTGAACAATCTGTCAAACAACGCGGTCAAGATGGGCACCGAGAAGCATATCATATCAGCAGTTAAAGCACGTGACCTGTTAAGAGACTGCCTGTTTGCGGAGCTTGTCAGCCTTGAACGCAAAATGACAGGTTATAAGCGTGTGGATTATTATGAGAGCCTTCTTCTTGATGACGATGCCAGATACAGATTCATCATGGGCAGTATGGTTACGTCAGAAGAAGTTTCGGAGCTTTGCAATTCATTCTCTTCAGCTGAAAACGACACTGTCGATATAGACAAGATGATAAACATAATGACAGATACAACTCTCGGTGATCTCGCAAAAAAGATGCGATTCCACAGACTGCAGAACGAAGCAAAGGGTATTGACGTTGCCGCCGAAAACATTATGTTTGTAGTAGATCGGGATTACCTCAGCTCCAACGTGATTTTTCCGATACGCGACGATCACCCGAAAAGCTTAGACGATGCCGAAAACGCTCTTATAAACTTTACAAAAACAAGAGTTAAGGATGTTATCGAAAACCAAATCAAAAACAAACATTCACAAAAGGAATATTTTGACGCTCAGACAACAAACAGCATCGTGAGTGCGTGCGTTCTCAACACTCTTACCCAGTTTGAACGCTTCTCAGAGAGTTCTTACGAAGCCCCCGGTCCACTTGAGGCAGCCATTCTGAAGGGCGAAAAAACAGACTCTCTGTGCAAAAACATATGCAGCAAGCCGGAATACACCGCCATGATGAAAAACTACATAACACCGAACGGAAAAATATCAATAGTGAAGCTTTATAAGCTCCTTAACTCCAACGACATACAGAATCTTGCCTCCACACTGCAAGAACAGGCGGCAAACCACGAAGTCGCGCCGGGAGAACCGAAAAAAGACGTGCCCGCCCCTCAGAAACAATCCGAGATTAAGAATCCCGACGAAATGAGGAAATCTGTCCCCGGGGCAAATCAGCCCAAACCCAAGGGTCCGATCGCATAAAATATGAAAAAAACAACCGCCTTTCGTACCTGATTTGCGACAGGCGGACTTGTTGTTTTTTGCGAAATCCGAAAAAATTTCAATTTTTTTTGAAAATATTGAGACAAATCACCTTTTTTGGGTGTATACTGATTGAAACAGAAAAAAACAGTAAACAGGAAAGAAGGAATTCTTTATGCCACTTGTTGATCAGATAACCAAACTTTTAGATAACTGCCCAAAAGCCCATCCCGACTACAAGCCGATACAGATTATAGCGGAAATCCAGAGATATGCTTCCGAGATTTTAACTCCCATAATACCCGACCGTGAAGTTGTTGAGTTCATAGAGAAAGTCCCGAAGAAAACAGTTAAAAACCCCCGCCCGGTTTCACACTATACCGATCCCGAACGCTACGATCGAAGCATAAAGTCGGAGAAGCTTCGTCGTGCCCTTATAGAACATACATATTTCAGCTCCAAAGGATACAGAGAATACTGTGAAAAGGGTGAAACCCTGGATCGTACCGCTCAGCGTCTGTTCAGGGAAATTCCCGAAAACGCAACCAAGGCTCAGCGGGAAGAGATAACAAAGTTCAACAAGGAGCTTGTGCTTTTATTCTCCATGGATCCGCAGCGTGCGGAGAACGAGGCAAGGCTGTGCGAAAAAATCATGAACGACACTCCCGGCACAACAAAAGAAGAGGCTCTCGAGCAGATAAACATTCGACGCGGACAGATTGTGACGCAGGCGGCTCGCGATGCTTCACTCTATGTCGAAAAAATATCTTCGATGATAGATGAAAACCTGCCTGCGGATGAGCTTGTAAAGAACTACAAAGAGGTCATCCGGGCAATGTGCATTATCTCCGAAGCACAAAACCTTACCGATGGTATGGAGTCGGCAAAGCCGTACTATGTTCTGAATGACGAAGAAAAAGAATTGTTATATGAGCT
>CAVFUV010000160.1:0-5327 GCA_963625735.1 bacterium | reverse complement strand
CCTCACTGCCGTCGGAGATATACTCGCCCCAGTTATACACGTTAAGGGTCAGTGTGCTGCCGCTTGAGCCGCAGCCCGAAAAGCAGACTGCGAAGGACGCCACAACGGCAAGTGAAAGAATTACGGAAAGTATTTTTTTCATTGGTCTATTCCCCCTGTAATCATTTTTTTGACTTTGCCGATTTCTTTTCGTCACGCTCCGCAAGATTTGACAGAAGCAGAAGAATAAGAACGGCGAAGAAAATAATCGTAGCCAAAGCATACATTTTAGGTGTAACGGTCTTTTTTGTCATACCGTAAATGCGTATGGGCAAGGTCTGGAAGCCGCTGCCGACCGTGAAATAGCTTATTACAAAGTCGTCAAGCGACAGTGTGAATGCCATTATAAGCCCCGTAAGCACACCGGGCATAATTTCGGGCAGTGTAACCTTGAAAAATGCCTGCATAGGTGTACAGCCCAGATCCCGTGCCGCCTCGGGCAATACTCTGTCGGACTGTTCAAGCTTCGGCAGAACCTGCAAAATGACATACGGCAGGCAGAATGTAATGTGCGCTATAAGCATTGTGGCAAAATTAAGACTTGTGGACGCACCGAAAAGTCTGCCCACAAAAACAAACATGAGCATAAGCGAAATACCCGTTATGATATCGGGGTTCACCATGGGTATATTTGTAACGGTGTCGACCGTCGAGCGGAACCATTTTGAACGGATTTTGTCAATACCGACCGCCGCCGCAGTGCCCATTATTGTGGAAATAACAGATGCACATGTTGCGAGTATCAGCGTGTTTTTTACGGAATTGAGTGTCTGTTCGTCATTAAAAAGCTCTTTGTACCATTTAAGCGAAAAACCCGAAAAAACCGAAAGGCTCTTTGCGTCGTTAAACGAAAAGACAAGCATAATGACAATCGGAGCGAACAGAAATATAAGGGCAAGCGCCATATAGATTTTAGATGCTGTTTTCATCCTCTTGCCCTCCCCGGTTTAGTGCTCGTCGCACGGCGAAGAACCGCCATCGCCGCAAGCAATACTATCATCATGATAAGCGCAATCGCCGCCGCAAAGTGCAGGTTGTTGGCTGTATACTGTCCTTCAATCGCATCGCCTATAAGGAAGAATTTGCCGGAACCCAGCTTCTGAGAAATATAGAACGTGCTGACGGATGGAATAAGCACCATCGTTATGCCCGAGATAACGCCGGGCACGGTAAGCGGAAAAATAACCTTGCACAGCACCTGAAATGAGTTGCACCCGAGGTCATGCGCCGCTTCAACGAGCTTGTAGTCAAGCTTTGCCATAACGGAATATATCGGCAGAATCATATACGGCAGATAGTCGTATACCATGCCTATGACAACAGCCGTCTGCGTGCCGATTATATGCACGGTCGACAGCCCCATTTTATTGAGAAGTGTGTTTATTATGCCTGTGTCCTGCAAAATCGTCATCCATGCGTATGTGCGGATAAGAAAGTTCATCCACATGGGAATCATGATAATCGTTATCATGGTTTTCTGCATTTTGGGTGACATTTTCGAAATAAAATACGCTATCGGATAGCCTATCAGAAAACAGATAAATGTTGAGACAACGGCGAGCCGAACCGAACGCCAAAATATCAATATGTATGTGTGAACCTCGGTTATTGTGCTGTCATCCGCCGTCTGTTCACTTGTCGCAGTGAAAAATCTTGTTATATTTTCGAGCGTGAAGGCGAAATTATCATCCGTAAAGGCGTAGTATGCGATAAACACAAGCGGCACAACAATAAACAGAACAGCCCACACCATATACGGTGCCGTTATCACACGTGACAGAAGAGTCTGTCTTTCACGTGACGAAGAATTTGATTTTTTCATTCCTCCGGCTCACTTTCCGCATCCGACAGCTCATCGAGCTCGTTGCTGAATGAGGAATAGTCACCGAACATACCCGAATATTCGGATTTTTTCATTATGTGAATTGCGTCGGGTTCTATAAACAGGCCGACATTTTCACCCTCGCCGACAAAATCGGTGGTCTGAATCATCCACTTGAAGCCGCCTATATCGACAATGATTTCATAGTGAACTCCCTTGAACGTAACCGATGTGACAACACCCGTAAGCATACCCTTTTCAACGGGGACAACATCGACATCCTCGGGGCGTACAACAACGTCAACCGCTTCATTCGTGCCGAAGCCGCCGTCAACACAGTCGAATGTGTGCCCAGAAAACTCAACAACATTGTCTTTTTTCATTATGCCGTCAACTATGTTGCTCTCGCCTATAAAGTCCGCGACAAAGGCGTTTTTAGGCTCGTTATAAATATCGGTCGGTGTGCCAATCTGCTGGATTTTGCCGCCGTCCATAACAACAATTGTGTCGGACATGGACAGCGCTTCCTCCTGGTCATGCGTAACAAATATAAACGTTATGCCCAGACGCTGCTGAATGTTCTTAAGCTCCGCCTGCATATCCTTGCGAAGCTTAAGGTCAAGTGCCGCCAGAGGCTCGTCAAGAAGCAGAACCTTAGGTTCAACCGCCAAGGCTCTGGCAATTGCGACACGCTGCTGCTGACCGCCCGAAAGAGAATTTATATTTCTGTGTTCAAAGCCCTTAAGGTTAACCAAAGCGAGCATTTCGGACACCTTGTCGGTAATCTCTTTTTTGCTCATCTTTTTAAGCTTCAGACCGAACGCTATATTCTCGGCAACATTCAGATGCGGAAAAAGGGCATAACGCTGAAAAATGGTGTTAACCTGACGCTTGTGTGCGGGAACACCATTGATTATTTTACCCTCGAAAACGACATCGCCTTCATCGGGTGCCAAAAAGCCCGCGATAACACGCAAAGTCGTGGTTTTACCGCAGCCGGACGGCCCCAAAAAGGTTATAAACTCGCCGTTTCTGATATAAAGATTTAATTTGTCTAAAATTACTTCACCATCAAACGATACAGAAATATTTCTGAGATCGATAATGACATTCTTTTCCAATTATGCAGCCCCTTCCCGTTGACAACGAATAGTATTAGCCTTGTAAGAAAAGGAAAACAACTACGGTTTCCCCACCTTACTTCATAGCAATAAATATACTTCATTGAACGAAAAATGTCAATAATTTTTATAAAAATTTCATCGCCGAAAAAGCTGAAACGGCAGCCCCGAATTTCTTCGAGACCGCCGTTATTATTTTTTAATTATCGGATTAATAGCCGAAGCCGTAGCCGTAGCCGCCGTTTGAGCCGTTGGAGCCTGAACTGCCTGAACCCGAGCTGCCGCCGAAATACTGCTTGAAGTAATCATAGAGATCGTCATAAGATCCGCTGTAACCTGAGGTTGTTGTTTCTTCCTCGGTTGCGGTCGTGTCGCCTCTGTTTTCGACAAGAGTTACGGTTACATCGAATGTCTCGGCACTGTAATTGTCGTTTACATTAAGACGGACAATTGTAAGAGTGAGCTTGTCGCCTACACTGGAGTTTTCGACAACCTCGGACAGTGACGAGGAAGTTTCAAGGTCTTTGCCGTTGACAGCCGTAATCATATCGCCCTTCTGAACGTCGGTGTCCTTGAATGCACTGTCTTCGGAAATTGAGTAAACAATGATTGTGCCTGCGGGCAGACCCTTAATGGATGCGTACATAGCGTATGTCTGCTGGCTTGATACGGGGATATATGTTATACCGAGCTTGGGACGGTTCGCGACATAGCCGTTTGCAATTATGCTGTTGACAACATCGACAAATACGGATGACGGAACTGCGAAGCCCATGCCTTCATATTCGTCATCGACTATCTTCATTGAGTTGATGCCGACAACCTGACCGTATTCGTTAACAAGCGCACCGCCGGAGTTGCCGGGGTTGATGGCGGCTGTGTGCTGAATGCACTCCATGGTGTAGCCGGTTGAGGAGGAGCTTACGGGTCTGTCAAGAGCGGATACAATGCCGTCTGTGAAGGAGTTCGCGAACTCTGTTCCGCCGGGGTTGCCTATCGCGTAAATTGTCTCGCCTACAACAAGCTTTGAGGAGTCGCCTATTTCAGCCTTTGAAAGACCTGTCGCTTCGACTCTCAGAACACCGATATCTGTAACTGTATCATAGCCGACAACCTCTGCGTCGTATTCTGTCTCGTCATAAAGCTGAACCATAATCGAAGCGCCGCTTGTATTGATAACGTGAGCGCATGTGATAATGTATGTATATTTGCCGTCGGAGTCCTCTGTAAAGATAACGCCTGTGCCTTCACTTGAGAGCGATGAACCGCTGTAAACAAGTATGCCGACGGACGCCGCCTTTACCTTCTGATAGACTTCGGAAGCACTCAGCGTCCCTGTGGAGGTTGATGTCGCCGATTTTGTGGGAGTGTTTTCGGTGTTGAGCTCGTCAACGTTGTCTATACCGTTTGCCGTGGTCTCTTCGTCACTCGAAACATCCGAGGAGTTTTTGCCGAAGAAGAAGCAGCAGCCGCATATGGCAACAACAAGCACAACTGCGATTATCGAAGCGAAAATACGCTTGCCCTTTTTGGATGAATTTTTATCGGAGCCGCCGGCGTTATTCGAGCCGCCCGAGGAGGACGTATTCATACCGGAATAAGGATAGGGGTTTGAAGTGTTCTGTCCGGCGTTTGTATTATTGTATGAATATGTGCTGCCGGTGTTCTGTGTATTAGTGTAAGAACAGGTGCTGTTACCGGTCTGATTCCGGCCGTTTGCGTAAGGATACGGATTTGATGTGTTTGAGGTATTGCCGTAGGGATATGTGTTTGAAGTGCCTGTGCTCTGCTGTGATGCACTGTTGTCGGACGAAGCATTTGCCGCATTGCTGTCCGTCTTGTTGACATCCGTAAAGGAAGTGTACTGAGGCTCTTTGGGAGCGGCGGCATCTTCGATAGGATTTGAAGGTGATGCTGTATTTTCATTTGCGGGAGTGCCTGAGGAATTTTCTTCTGAATTTACGCCATAAAGGTTTTCATCATGTTCATTCATAATATATTTCCTTTCTCATCTTTTTAGGGAATGCCTTGCGACTTCCCTTTGTTTTGACTGTATCTTAATGCACGGTATTTAAACAAGCATTAAAAACACAAAAAATCTGAAATTTTTCAAAAAGTTTCCGAACTCAAAATAATGTAGAATGCATAATGCATAATTTCGGAAGTCCTGCGGACTTGATTTATATAGCTTCGCAGACATTTAGGTTGACTGATTAGTGTAAATTAATCTCTTGCGTAGCCATATAATCCAAGACACGCAGTGTCTTCCTTAGACACCGGCCACTGGTCACTGGATACTGGATACTGGCCACTGCTAACTGCTCCTTGCTCCCTGCTCCTTACTC
>CAVFUV010000159.1:0-5332 GCA_963625735.1 bacterium | reverse complement strand
CCGAATTTACGGGGATTGCAGCCGTTTTGGCGTGTTGGAACTGTCAAAGATGGGATTTTAAGAAATATATATTTTTCGTCAAGGTGCTTCAAAAATATAATTTTTGAAAATTTTTGAAACGGTCAGATAAATGAGGATTTGTATAACAAAAAAAGCAGTCCGCAAGCCAAAATGACCTACAGACTGCATTTTTTTAATTTCAGTTTTCCGAGGAAACGACACTGTCAATTGCCGGTTTTACGGAAGATTAATCCTTAATGTCAACGCTGTTCTCGAAAATCTTCGGCTTTTTGCCTTTGGCTTCGAGCTTTTCAGAGAAAAGGAATTTGTAGACAAGAAGCAGTGCGGCAATGACGATTCCTCCGCATGTCATGGCGATACCCTTTGCAAGACCGCGAGCCTTATAGGTCATTGTAAGCGTATGCTCTCCTTCGCCCACATCAATTCCGATGAAGCCCTCAGCGACCCTAAAGACCTTGTTTTCTTTTGAAGTGTCGTTTTCTTCATCATAATATGCAAGCTCCTGTCCGTCAACGGTGACAACCCAGCTCTCATCATAGGGAATTGTCGTAAATATTACGGAGCTGTCCGCGGTTGTGGTAACTGTGCCCGTGTACGTGGTCTCATCGAACTCGGTGTAGCTCAGAGACTGATTTTTGAGAATATCATAAGCCTCTTCAAACTTCGCACTGTCAAGATACGCCGCTTCGAAAGTAATGCTTGCGGAGGAATTCTCTTCCGCGATTGTATATTCGACAGTCGCTTCCTGACCCGCTTCAAGATAACCGATATCGAGAATATAAGGCTGAATGCTTGAGCTGTTATGCTCATACTCGTAACCGTTGTCAGCTTTTACCGCAAGCTTATCAAGCTTAGTGCAGCCGGCATATGTGTAATAATATCCGTCTTCGTCCGCTGTAATTGTAACAGTAACTGTTGCTGTGCTTGTGGTGTCGTCTTTGTTTACGGTAAACTTTGTATCGCTGTTTACTTTATCAACTGAAACAGCCGAACCGCCGTCAACATCAACATCCGTTGCGGGAACATCAATCATGACATCCGATACGCCCGTCATGCCTTCAAGCAGAGAATTCTGAACCTCGAACGGGTTCGAGTCTGTTGTGCTCCACGACTCCATATCATTATTGACGGCATACGCAATCGGCAGAACATACTTATACTCATACGCTGTAAACGAATCGTTTTCGCCGACCTTGGTGTAGTAGTCCCCTTCGGAAATCATATAATTATTGTCATAGATATATTTAAGTCCGAACAGGCTGTTGAAAACCGGTGTCTGCGGATAATATGTATAGCTGTTTATCTTGTTGCCGAAAAGTCCGAGCTTTTTCATAAATGCGGATGTAGCTTCGGATGCCATTGAAGTAAATGTTGACACGCCGTTATAGCCGTACCAGCACGGGTCCATTCTCGCCCTGAGCTGTGTAAGCTCCGTACGATAGAACGGTGTAGTGTCGTCACTCTCAACCATTTCGGAAATTGACTGATAGTCGTCATAGTCGGAGACATAGTTTTTCTTGGGCTGATTCATCACAAAGTTCATTGTGTCGGAGAAAATAAGCTCCAGAACAATTGTGAAAATCAAAAGATTGACAACGTTCTTTTTGTCGTATCTCGGCGAATAGAACAGACCGAAAACAACAGTGTAAATAATCGCGAAAAGAATAGTCAGCCAGATTGAAAGTGAACTGTTATTCGGAGTTTCAAGCTTTGTTATAAGGGCGGCAAACAGCACAAATGCCATGCCGATGCCGATATACATTTTCTTTGAAAATTCCTGTATGTTGAGTATAACCTTATAAGCCAGAGTCAGCAGAATGAACGAATACGCAAATGAAAATCTGTAAGGCAGGTCATTCGGGAAGTGCATTCCGTGCCAGATGAAGTTGAAATAGTTAATCGAGAAGCCGAAATAGAAAGCGGCAAGCAGCGCGACTGCAGCAATCTTTTTGCGTCCCGAAACTCTGTCGGTGAAGAAGTAGAGCGGAACGAGCATCACGGTCAGAAGTCCGCAGTAAACGTTGGGCATTACATTGTCGCCGCTGCTTCGGATTGTGGTCTCCGTGCCGGGCAGGTGGTTTGCCAGGAAGTCGAATATATTGAAATATACCTTGATTTCATCGGGGAACGAAGCCGATGTTGCCGACGAGGAATTAAGGCAATACGATACCGGCATAAGCGCGAATGCCGCAAGGAAGAAGCAGAGAATTGCGGAGAACGCGAAAATGCATCCTGTTGCAAAAAATCTGTTGTTTCTGAAATTAAATGCACACTTGGGCTGTTTTGCGGGCTCGACATTATCGACAGTCGGTTCACCTTCCGTTGCGGTGTCTTCGGGAGATGCGATACTGTCGGGTATATCGGTAATTTCGGAAATGTCGGCAATTGCCGGTGCTTCGGTGGGAATATCTTCAACTGTAACAGATGATACTTCATCAACAGCCGCGGCATACTCGACCGAAGAAGTCTCTTCGGGTGTGTCGGTTACTTCGGCTGCGACAACATTGTCCGCATTTTCGGAGATGCCGTTTTCAGCCGCCTCGGCATCGGGAACAGCCATGACATCACTGACTGTCTTTTCAGTCTTTTTCTCTTTCTTGGGTTTAATGACACTCGGGTCAAGCTTTGCGCCAAACTCATATCTGCCGAAGAAATAATAAAGGAAATAGAGAACACTGAGAATACATACCATATACGCCATGTAGTAGTTGGTAATCATGGTATAAGTGAGCGTCACTATAAACAGCGTGGGCTTTTTATTTTGAATAATATGTTCAATACCGAGAATTACAAGCGGAAAAACTGCCATTGCGTCAATCCACATTATATTCCAGGAATACGCCACAAAATAACTGCAGAAGGCATACATAGGTCCGAAAATCATGCTGTACTTGTTTACGCAGTTATTGGTCTTATTAAGATAGTATGTGAATGTGCCGGACGCAAGCATTGCCTTAAGAATAAACATTGCGGCAACGGCTTCGGGCATATTCTTGTGTCCGAGGAGCAGAATAATCAGCGTAAACGGACTGCTGCAGTAGTTGAAGAAGTTTCCGAGGAAACCGCTGCCGAGGCCCGAACGCCACGAGTAAATGAGCGACTGACCGTTAACTATTCTGTCGTAAAGCTCACTGAAAAGCGGGCCGTACTGATGATAGAGATCCATACGCAGAACCGTTCTTGTGTCACTGTAAAACGGAATAACAAGATGACAGATCATCACGACAGCCATAATTCCGAGCGAAATAAAGGCGGAATATGTGCAATACATTTTAAGGAGCTCTTTGTCGGTCATAGCTCCTTTTTTCTTTTTTAACAATGGACTCATGCCGGAAAATCATCCCTTTCGCTAAAATCAAAGTATATAATAGCATATTGATAATTATTTTTCAAGCATATTGAAAACGCCTTGAAAATATTATAAAATCTAAGGCGGATTTTATCGGGAGGTTTACGGTATGCGAACTCTTAAAAAAGTTAAGGTTAACAGAAAAGCGGAAAATTCCGCGAGAAACGGTCATCCGTGGGTTTACGGTGAAAATATAACCGATACGGACGACGGAATAGAAAACGGAGATATAGTGGATGTTTATTCACCTAAAGACAGATATCTCGGTTCGGGATTTTATAACAATAATTCAAAAATTACAGTGCGTATAATTTCAACCAACGCAAACGACACCTTTGACAGTGCGTTTTTTGAAAGAAGAGCGGGCTATGCGATAGACTACCGCAAAACGTGTCTCGGCGGAGATATATCCGTTTGCAGACTTATTTTCGGTGACTCCGATTTTATGCCCGGGCTTATCGTTGACAAGTTCGGCACGTGTCTTGTAACACAGGTTATGAGCCTCGGAATTGAAAGACGAAAGGATATAATATTTCCCGCAATCATAAAAAAGCTTCGTGAAAACGGTGAGGAAATAAATATTCTGTACGAAAGAAACGATGTCGCCGTAAGAGCAAAGGAAGGTCTGGAGCTTTACAAGGGTTACTATAATTTTGACGGACTTCTTAATGAAAAAGACTGTACTTCATCCGAGATTGAAATAGAAGAAAACGGAATAAAATATATCATCGACTACATAAAGGGACAAAAGACAGGCTACTTCTTAGATCAGCGTTTTAACCGTCTTTCCGCCGCAAGTATAGCCAAAGACAGGACGATTCTGGACTGTTTTACTCACACCGGAGCATTTGCTTTCAACTGTGCAAAAGCGGGTGCAAAGCATGTGACGGCGGTTGATATTTCAAAAGAAGCGATAAGCGAATCTCAGCACAACTGTAAAGTAAACGGCTTTACAAATGTTGACTTCCTGTGTGCCGATGTTTTTGAGCTTCTGACCGAGCTTTATAATAAACATGACAGAACATATGACTATATTATTCTTGACCCGCCGGCATTCACAAAGAGCCGCTCGACTGTCACGGCGGCTTTTAACGGATATAAAGAAATCAACCTTAAGGCAATGCGGCTTTTGCCGAGAGGCGGCTGGCTTGCGACATGCTCATGCTCGCATTTTATGACAGATGAGCTGTTCAGAAAAATGCTTCACGAAGCCGCAAGGGACGCAAATGTGCAGATAAGAATAGCCGAGTACAGACAGCAGGCATGCGACCATCCCGTGCTGCTGTCAGTGCCGGAGACACAGTATCTGAAGTTTTATCTTTTACAGATTGTATAAAATACTGTCTCATTGCTAATTGCTCATTGCTAATTGCCAATTCACAAAAAGCACCCTTTACCAAACCAAGGTATAGGGTGTCTTTCTTTTTCTTTATTTTTTGTATTCAATTATCTTGCAGGTGTGTTTTCTTTTTCCGTCTGATGCGTCTTTTTCGTAATTTATACCGACAAGAAGAATGTTTCGATTGAGATTTTCCAAAACAGACGGATATTTTCTGTCTAAAATCTGCTCTATTGCACCTTTTGCGGATTTATTCCATTTAAGCTCTATAACAAGTGCCGGCCAATCTGTGTCCGGAAGAGGTATATAAACGACATCAGCATATCCGTCCCCCGCGGGAAGCTCTTCAAACTGCAGATAATGGTCACGGTAAGTATAATATGCAAGCTTTATTACACTGCGAAGGCTGTCTTCCTTATTATAATGAAGGGCAACGGTCTCTTCCGAGTGAACCTTTTCGATAAGCTCCGCAACTTTATTTTCATTCTTTTGAATTGTGGCAGAAAAAAGCTCTTCGCTCTCTCGCAGACGCTTTGCGGTTGCCGCATGATGTACCTCATGAACACAACGCTGAAATTCCCGTTTTATTTCTTCATTCGGGATTTTCACGGTTCGATTTTTGC
>CAVFUV010000158.1:0-5393 GCA_963625735.1 bacterium | reverse complement strand
CGTCACTATGGATATTATTTTTTTTACTATTGCAAGTTCATTTTACAATCTGCCAAATTATTTTTATCGGGACATACATTAGTCCCACTCAGAAAATATAATCATATTCAGAAGCTGCGGGTTACAGTCCCGCGGCCGAGGAGGAACAAATGGAAAACACTAAACAGTAAAGAGTCCTTGAAATTTTCTTCAGGGGTTTACGCGGAGAAGATATATCGGTTCGGGAGCTTGCAAATGAATACGGTGTATTCTATATTCTACATTTAAAAGCCTTGCACAGTCTGAAAAGCCTACACATCGCGAAGCTATATAATCCAAGACACGCAGTGTTTTCCGAAATTGTTAATTTTTAATTGTTAATTGATACAGATGCCGAGCGCCCCGGAAGCTCATCGCTTCCGGGGCGCCCGTTATCTGTTACTGAGGGGAATTGGAAAACCGTTTAATCTTATTTCTTATTAAAGAGGTTTTTGAACCAGTTGATAATCTTCTGGAAGAAATCAGCGATCTTCTGGAAGAAGCTCTTCTTCTCCTCGGGCTTCTTGGAACCGCAGTTCTTGCATACGCCGCTGTCATCATAGTCGTGACCTGTTGCGGCTATCTCGGTAGCAGCCTTGATAACCTTGCCGCAGTCTGCGCATACGATGCTGTCGGTGTAGCCTGCTTCTGTGCAGGTAGCAGCCTTGCCGGCAACTGTCTTTTCGGTGTGAGCCTTAAGAGCTGTTGCTGTGCAGCCGGAGATAACCTTACCGCAGTCTGCACACTTCTTGCCTGCTGTTGTGCCGGCCTTTGTGCATGTGGCGGCAATTTCGGCAACGTCAACAATGTTCGTGTGGTTGTCCGCGTCAACGGGGATTGTCTCGCCGCCTTCGGTCTTGCCGCAAACGGAGCAGACCTTGCATTCTGTCTTGCCTTCCTTGGTGCATGTAGCGGCAACAGCAGCCTGTGTGGTCCAGGTGTGTGCATCGTCATCGCACCGGCAGAAGTAAGGAAGAATACCGGAGTCTCTTACAAGGAGAAGGAGGGGCTCAAAGCTTGTGTCCTTAAGCTTGTTAGCGCTCTTGATGCCGTAAGCCGTGCATTTAGCGGCCGAATCACCGGAGTTGAAGTCCTGAAGGAGTGTATCGCCGGGAGCGGTGTATTCGTCACTTATGATAGTGTCGGGAAGGAATGCGTCGGAGATGTGCTCGCATGCGTTTATAACAGCCTTTGTGAATGTTACGTCCTTAGCGAGGTCATCTGTCTTTTCAGCTGTCTCAAACAGACGAAGGAAGTTGTCGAGGTCACCGGCAAGAGCCTTGTCGAAGATAGCTTCGGAAACATACTTCGCGTCACAGCAGAAGCTGTCGGATGCGCAGTTTGAAAGGAGTGAACCCATGGGAAGAAGCTCGCAAGCGAGGTTGCTGATCTTGTCCGCAAGAGTTGTGCCTGTGTAACCGGTAGCGGGGATGCAGATACCGTCGGCTACGTCATAAATTCTGTCAACGATAGCGGTGAGTGTATCTGTCCATGTAGCACCGGCTGTTACACCGAATGTGAATGAAACGTGAGGAATGTCTTCGCCGAGCTTTTCGTTGATGCTGTCAATGATGCCGTTGAAGATATCGGGAACTACCTTTTCGGATGCGAATGTTACAACATAGAGAGCGAAGTCCGCAACCTTGTTCATGATAACGTCCTTGCCGTTGTTGTCTGTGGAAGCAACATCCATATCTGTGTAGGTGTAGTTGTAACCGAGCTTTGAATAATTATCGGTAAGAGTCTTGTTGATTTCGGGGAATGCCACATTTACGGCGGCAACAGCTATCTCGTCGAGGGTTTCGGCGTCAGCGACAGCTGTGTTGAGCTTTGCGAGAGTGTCATTCTCTGCGGAAGCGAACTTAAGAACTGTCTTAATGCCGCTTACATAGAGGTTTTCTACGCTTGAGAAGTCAACGAGGTCGAACAGAAGGCTTGAGTCAAAAGCGTCGATGGGCAGATCGCCTATAAGAGCCTTGACATCATTGTCGTTCATGAAGGACTCTGCCTTGTTCATCATGTCGTTTGCCTTGTTGCAGATCTTCTGCATGTTGGCTGTAAGGTTATTGTTGAGGCCCTCTGTAAGAGCGAGTGACTCATAACCTGCGTCGGATGTAAGCATCTTAACAACGCCGCAGAGGATGTCGTTAACCTGACCTACAAGACCGTTGTGTGCGTCATAGTTGCCATAGAAATCGATTATGCTGTAATCAATGTCAAAGTCTGTGTCAAGGAAGTTTAAGAGCTCCTGAGCGCCTGCGAGAGCACCCTCTGCGCCCGCGCCGAGATTTTCAACAACAACCGTTGCTACGGGGTTAACAAGAACCTTGTCTATTTCGGTCCGGATGAGAGCTTCGACATCAATACCAAGATTTTTTACAATGGAAATAGCATTGTTGATATCAACTGTTGTCTCACCTAAATAGGAAAGAGTATATGTAACATTGCCTGAGAATGTGGGAACGGCGGCCGCTGTAACCTGAGCTACAAATGTGTCGTCTGTTGCGTAAGCAGTGTATGTAAGTGTTACGTCAACATTAACCGCAAGGTCATCACTGTATGTAACGCCTGCCTGGTCGAAAGCGGCCTTCATAGCCTTGAGGCCTTCTGTTGCCGCTGTCTGTTCTGCATAAGCTTCAACGTCACTGAAGTCAACCTTGAGGTTGAAGAGTGATGTGTCGCCCTGTGTTGCGTCGAGCTGAACAAACTTTGAAAGCTCTGTCGCTGCTGTGTTCGCGATTATTGTGGAAATGTTCTCGGGGATAGCTTCGTTCTTTACGAAATCCTCAGCGCCTTCAAGCTTGTCGGCGTATGTGGTGTAAACAACGGGAGCGATATCCGCGGATACGGGCTGATACTTCTTTACTTCGCCGTTATTGTCGGAAACGGTTACATAAACGGGTTCAATCTTAATCTGCTGAGTCCATGTTACGGACTTGACATCTGTGATGTTGTTGTCGGCGTCAAGCTTGAATGAATAGTAAGCGTCACCGCACTTAACGAGAACGGCATTGTCGCCTGCAAGGGCTTTAAGCTCTGCAAGATAGCCGACATAAGGATGATCCTCGGGAAGAGTAGCTGCGGCACCCTCTGTCTCAACATAACCGAGAGCTGTCTTGAGCATGGGACGAACAAGGTTGTCAAGATAATAGGTGTAAGCAGTCTTAAGCTCTGCTTCGTTGTCGTCCATAACGATCTTTACAAGGTTCTTAAGAGCCGTGTAAACGTCAAGCTTCTTGAGGTCGATGTCGGTCTTAATCTTTGCGGCCGCGTCGTCGGATACAAGACCGTTGTTCTTGAGAAGGTCAACAACATTGTTTATAACGCCGTTGTTTACGATGTCGTCAAGAGTGTCTGAGTCCGCGGGGGTATAACCGAGAATGTCGGCTACAACTTCCTTAACCTTTGCGTTAAGGTCGCCGCCCTCGATGTAGGTCTTAACGAATGTCTTGATTTCGCTGTTGTCATCAAGAGTGTCGATATAGTCGCCTACCTTGCCGAGGTCGAAGGTCTTGCCATCTTCCCACTGCGCAAGCTTGCCGAGTGTTTCCGCGTTGTCTGCCGCAAACTGAGCGATGCCCTTAACAAAGGCAAGGTCGCCGTCCGAACGCTTAAGAGTCTTAAGTGTGGAGTAATCCATGTTTGCGAAGTCGCCGCCGAGATTTGAGGCGTAGTCGATGTACTGGAAGATGTCTTCGATTGAATCGATATCGAGAGGTATCTCAACGGTCGAACCGAAAACTTCAAGTTCAAAATTATTGAAGTCAGCTGTTACGCCGGCGATTTTGCGATCGAGCCAGTCGAGAATGATGCCTGCGGTCTGTTCCGCAGTGAGAGAAGAGATGTAGTCTGTGTCTTTCTGTGCTACTTTAGCTCTGTCATAGTCGGACGAAGCGAAAGCGGGGATGCACATTGCGAGCGCCATAACAAGCGCCATTGCGACACTAAGAACCTTTTTGAAAGTTCTCATCATTTTTTCCTCCTGTTCAGTATAGAGATATTTGTGGAAAGCATACAGCTTTCTGTTTCACGATTGAATATTATCACATAATTCACACAAAAAACAAGCAACAAAAAAACAAAAAGTGTCGTAACTATGAATTTTCTGTGTACAGTACTTTTTTTGCCCACGCCATTTTTTTTCTGTATTCGACAGCGGAAATATCATCGGAATACGATATGAAGTTTATCACAGCCCACGCGACATAGAAGTCAAGCTTTGTTTTTTCTTCCTCCGTCAGCGACTTCTCGTCAATTCCCTTTTTCTTAAGAAGCATATGCTCGGTCAGATAAAAGCAGTTCACAAGATGATGATAATACTCTCTGTGGTGGCGGACAAGCTCTATTATGCTGTCATTGTTAACAAGATAGCCGTAATCGGGTGACGTCAGCTTATCGAGAAAATCCTCTTCTTCACAGGTGCAAAGCTCAGTCATTTCCTGTGAACAGACAAAATTTGCCGCCCACATGCCGGTGTGGATAAGCTTTTTTGTGCTGCCGAAAAAATTATAGAATTCCGTTCGGCTTACGTTCGCCGCCGATGTAATGGCGTTAACATTAAGGTTTCTCGGCTCCTTGGTCAGAAATATCTTTGCGGCGTTTGTCATTATGGCACGTGACAGCTCGCTTTTGCCTGTCGAGAGCATATCGACAACATTGTCAACGGCACTTTTTTTCGGTGTGTATCTGAAATCGATATTTATGTATTCATCAAGATCGTGCTTCGGAAAAACGGAAGTCAGAAGATAGATGTACAGCCGCTCGGCATAAAGCTGAACAAGGTTTCGCTCGTCATCGTTCTGCGGATTTATGGCACCTTCAAGCCTTTCAATAAGATACCCTCGAAAGCTCATAAGAAAGCCGAGGTTTCCGTTCGGACCTGTCAGAAGCATTATAGTTTCACCGAATGCGTCTATACGCTCCGTTAAAAGTGCATATATCTTGTCAAGACTCGCTTTTTTGTCGCCCTGTACCGTATAAAGCTCCAGCCCGTCTGTCAGATACGTTATGCCGCTTAACGATATGCGGTTGAAAAATTCGTAAATGTCGCCGTAATAGCGATAGAATGTTGTGCGGTTTACCTGCGCTTTTTCTATAAGCTCGCTCACCTTTATCTTGCGGTACGGCTTTTCTTTTATAAGCTCCAGAAAGGCGTAGAACAATTTTCCTCTGGCGTTGTCGTCGGAAATTATCTTCAAAAAAATCACCCCAAAAGTAACAGAAAAACACACTGCTGCTAAATTAATTAATTTATTACCATTATATAAACCTGTTTGTCAAAAAAACAGTCAACAGATTTGATGAAAGTGTCGGCAAAAATTAAGGGGTCGGGTGTCAGGGGTCAGGGGTCGGGGCATATAGTGTGGAGTTTTGAG
>CAVFUV010000157.1:0-5420 GCA_963625735.1 bacterium | reverse complement strand
TTTATAATCCAAAACGCTTCAGCGTTTTCCGACACTGTTAATTGTTAATTCTTAATTGTTAATTATACAGACCGTTTTTATAAAACGGTCTGTATTTTGTCGTTTCACGACAAAATAAAAGAGCCATCCGATGTAAGGTGTCGGACAGCTCTTAGAAAAAACCCTAATTAAACTGCAAATTTAATTATTTAATTACTTTCTCTTCTTTGTGAATACGAAAGCGGCACCGGCAAGTACAACTACGCTCACAGCAGCTGCAAGAGCCATGTTGTCACCTGTGGTCTTGTTGCCATTGGTGTTCTTGTTAACGTCTGTGGGAACAGCATTACCTGTTACATCATCGCCGTCAGCCTTGTCACCCTTGTCACCCTTGCTGTCATCGGGAGTAACGACATCAGTTGTCTTCTTGTCGTCATCGTCAGCCTTATTGGAGTCGGGCTCTGTGGGAGCAACGGGCTCTGTGGGAGCGTTGGGATCTGTGGGAGCAACGGGAGCTGTTGTTGTTTCGGGCTCAACTACTGTTTCGTTGAGAACAACACTGACTTCTGCTCCGGTGTTTTTGTCTGTGTAAGTGATCTTAACATCTTTTGCATCTGCGTCAAGAACAGTGAACTTGAGGCTGCAAAGTTCAAGAGAATCTGTTGTTATGGTAGCAGCATCTTCTACTGCGAACTCTTTAACCATATCTGCATATTTCGCATCGGAATAAATCTCTTCAGCAATAGCGATACCGATAATAACTTCACCGGCAGTATTAAGATTGTACTGAGAACTGCAGGACTCACCGATCTCCTTGTATGCATCAATAAATGCACCATCGGAAACCTTCTTGGGTGCCTGAAGAACTGCTGCATCATATGTAAGAGTGCCGTCAACGGTCTTGAGACCTTCAGCATTCTCTGCTACAAGTGTAACAGTGTAACCCTTTGCGGTCTTTTCAGCAACAAGCTTCAAGGTTGTTCCGTCTGCAGCAAATGCCATTGCGGAGAGTGATGCGATCATAGCAACTGCCATGACGAGTGCAAGCACTTTTTTAGCAATTTTCATTTTTGAGGACCTTCCTTTTTCTTTTTTTATATTCGTGAGCCTTACATCTCCAAATATACCTATAAATCGGTTACAATTCGTAACCATTACAGAAGCATTATACAGTATCGCCCCACATAAGTCAAGAGTTTTTGCGCTATTTAAATTGACTTTTTTGCCCGGATACTGTAAAATGATTACAGACATTTTATCAGCTGTCGGCACATTTTTCAATTATGCTTTTAATTGAAATTTAAGCTTGATTAAAGCTGTTGTTAGTTTAAATTGCACAAATGAGGTGACTATTTTGTCTGAAAGTCTTAATGAACTGCGTAAAAAAGTCGAAAACTGCCGCCTTTGTCCTTTATGCGAGAGTCGAACAAACATTGTTTTCGGTGTGGGCAAAGAGGATGCCGAGATACTTTTTGTGGGTGAAGCACCCGGCGAAAATGAAGATCTGACCGGGGAACCGTTTGTAGGCAGGGGCGGACAGCTTCTCGATCTGTATCTCAACGGCATCGGTCTTGACCGCAAAGAGAATATCTATATCGCAAATATGCTGAAATGCCGCCCGCCGCAGAACCGTGACCCAAAGCCGCAGGAGATGGATTTATGTATAGGTTACTTAAGAGAACTTGTCCGCATCATGCGGCCGAAAATCATAGTATGCCTCGGCAGAATTTCGGCGCAGAGGCTCATTTCACCCGATTTCAGAGTAACAAAGGAGCACGGGATTTTCTATAACAAAAACGGCACACTTATGATGGGCACGTTTCACCCTGCGGCCCTACTGAGAGACCCGAGGAGGAAGGGTGATTGCTTTGAGGACTTTCTGAAGCTGCAGGATAAGATTAGGGAGCTGGGAATAAATATAAACTAGAAGGGGCCGGGGGCCGGTATCGCAGACATTATGCATTCCGCATTCTACATTAAATTTAGGACTGTACACAAAACTTGTATACAGTCCTTAAATATTTACTCTATTTTTGCAGTCGCGAAGCTTTATAACCCAAGTCCGCAGGACTTCCTTAGTCTCTGGCCCCTGACCCCTGGCCACTGGCCCCTGACCCCTGGCCCCTGACCCCTCTCTTTAAATGATTCCAAACAACCCCGCAAGCTTCTCAATTATCAGCGCCCACAGTGCCACAATATGCGTATGGCTCATATCAATGGCCGCCTTCTGAAGCTTTGCCTCGGGAATCATCTTCTGCGGTCTGCCCTCATACTGCACCTCAAATGCCTGAGAGTATGTCACACCGCCCTCGCCCATAAGCTCAAAGCGTACATAACAGCCTATTTCCGACTCATAATCGTTAAGGTCGATTGTGTAATCATTCGAAATGACCTTGCCGTTCGCAATCCAGCTTATCTTGTCGCACGGAGTGTCATCGGATACCGAAACGGAAATCGTGTTCTCTTCCTGATTTACTTCGATATTTGTAACAACCGGCACATTTCCGTTGCCCTCGAAGTCCTCTTCACCGGAATTTTTCTCCGCCTTCTTATATTTGCTTGCGGCAAAGAACGCGCCGTTAATCATCGCCTGCTTTACATTCTCTTCGTTGTTTTCGGCAAGCGGGAACAGCTCAAAAGCTCTGCCGATCTCGTCCAGCTGTTCGGAGTCATCATCCGCAAACGCCCAGATGTTGCGTCCGGTCGGGATAACAACCTCAAGAAGCTCGTCCCACAACGCTCTGTCGGATCGTGAAACGTTATCGGTATTGTTTACGATTTCCATACCGAGGCATGTTTTATAAGATGTAAAAATATTAGCAAAATAGGATATGTATCCATCCTGATGCGAACGAGCCGGGAAATTATTTGAATTTACCCAGTCGCCGACATGGTTGAGAACGGAATAGCCGCCCGCCGCTTCAATGCGTTTGGGTGCTGTCTCGTAGTCATTTTCAAAGCCCCATACGCCCTGTCCGTAGGTCGTAAAGTAGCCGTTTACGTGTGTCTTTGAGATAACAGCCATATTTATTTCGACACCGCCCGTTATATCGGTGATACCTCTGCCGCCTCTGTCGGAACCTGTCGTAAATCTCTCATACTGTTCCTCGCTCATGGGATAGACCTTGCGGAAACCGTTGAAAATGCCGTTTGTCTTCTTCTCTTTTGTCCAGCCGTTGTTTATAACGCCGTGGTCGGTAATAGCCAGAATATCATAACCTGCGTCATAATAACCCTGCACCATCTCGTCAAGTGTCGGGTCGCCGTCGGACGCGTTTGTATGGACGTGAAGACACGCCTTGTATGTGTCATACGTGTCCCAGTCAACGGTCTCATACGGGTTGACTATTGTGTAGTCCGTGTTGCCCGTGCCGGCAAACGCCGCTACCGCGCACGATGACATAAGCATGGTTGATGCCAGAGTGACACCTAAAATTTTCTTGAACGTCTTCTTCATAAGTTGCACCTTACCTTTCTGTGCAAAGTATAGCAGAAAATTTCGGGCTTGTCAATTTTTTTGTATCACTTGACAACATAATTATTCTAATCTATAATAAATTGAAATTTCACTCCATAAAACACACTATTTCGGAGTGACAGAGAGGAAAAGAGAGAAAATGAAATTTACAGTTTTGTCCGATATACATTACACGTCTCCCGAGATGCTCACCGAGACTGCCGATCCCGAAAAGCACCTTATGTCAAAGGTCAGCCGTGCGGCACTCTATCAGGCGGCAAAGGAAGACACCGATGTCATGCTCCTTACAGGCGATCTCACAAATTCCGGCGACAGAATAAGCCACGACGAGCTTGTTGAAATTCTGCGTGATATTGTCAAAAGCGGCAAAAAGGTCTATGTCACGACCGCCACACACGACTATCACCACTTCAGAGCGTATGTCGCCAAGGACTGCGACCGCATAAAATACACAAAGCACCCGTGGGACGAGCCCTTCTTTGACCCGGATAAAGCGGATTATTCCAAAATCGTCGACGAGAAATTTGCCGATCTTCCCCGCAAGGACCTTGTGCCGTCACTTGTAAAATCGTATTCCATGGAAGAATTATGGAAGCTCTATTATGAGTTCGGTCCCAAGGACGCCGTATCCGTCTGCGAGGAAGCCCACGCCTACTGTGCGGAGCTCTCCCCCGACACATGGTGTCTGATGCTCAACGACGATTTCAGAAATGTTGAACAGGGCAACTCGAGCGCGACATATTCCCCGACGTGCCTTGAGTGGATAAAGAGCGTTCTTGACGAAGCGAAAAAGAAGGGTGTTTTCGTGTTTGCCTGCTCGCATCATCCGCTTGTGCCGCCGCTCCCCGCATACAGAATCGGTGCGGACTATAAAAATATGCGTAAACCCTATGTCGGACATATGCTTGCCGATATGGGAATAAATCTCGCGTTCACAGGTCATACTCATTTTTCGGATATAGGCTTCCTTCGCTCCGACAGCGGCAACCTGCTGTGCGATATTACAACCCCGTCGGTACGCTTCTATCCGCCCGAATACAGAGTGGTTGACCTTGACGGAAACAACGGCCAAATCTCAGTCCGTTCCGTGGAAATCGGCGATATTGAGGGCGAGGACCTCGGCGGCAAGACCGTAAAAGAGCACATTAAAGAAGAATTTATCGACGGATACCGCAAAAAGATTGCCGCCATGAAGCCGCCGTTTAACAAGCTTATCGCAAATGCCTGTGTAAAGCATCTCTATCCCCTTTGCAAGCACGCCGCGGGACTTACACCCGATGAATACAATCAGATTAAGGATGTTCATATTTTCGATATTATTATGACGTGTGTTACAAATATGCTCGGCGGCGACGGCGAGTACACACCCGACACACCCATGTATAAATTCATGATGGGACTGTGTGCCGTGATTGACAGCGTTATCGAGACACAGCCGTTTTATGACGTACGCAAAAACGTACTCAAGGGCTACACTGTCAGCGAGATTATAGAGCCAATGCTCTTTAATAACTATGTTCCCGACCGCAACGCCGACTTTGATTTTACAAAAGAACCCGAAAAGAAAATACCGACACCGGTTATTGTCGACCACACGGGCGATGTGCTTATGACGCTTTTAAGCCTCGCCGTACTGCCGCTTCTCAAGGCCGCGCCCGTTGCCGCCGCAGCAGCTCTGCCCGGGCTTACCGTTCTGCACAAGATTAAACGCAAGAAGAACGCCCCGATGCCGGAGAAATACTGATAAAGTCAGAAAAAAAGTGATCAGTATCCGGTGGCCAGTGGTCAGTGTCGCAGATATTTGAACTGACAGATTAGTATAAATTAAATTTCTTGCGAAGCTTTATAATCCAAGGCACATCGTGCCTTCCTTAATTTATCTGTTGTCGGACCGCTGCCGCCGGTCCTCATTAGTCGCTACGCCAAAAATCATTCACCGGATGATTTTTGTCTGCGACACTGG
>CAVFUV010000156.1:0-5427 GCA_963625735.1 bacterium | reverse complement strand
CTGCTCCTTACTCTGAATCGGCAGCGTAATCACAAACTCCGTATACTGCCCATATTCACTGTTCACCGAAACGCAGCCGTGGTGAAGCTCAATTATGCTTTTGACAATATAAAGTCCCATGCCGAAGCTTTTTGAGTCAAGCCCGCGGGATTTGTCAACCTTATAGAACCTGTCAAAAATAAGCGTCTGCTCATCGGGTGAAATTCCCTTGCCGCTGTTGCGGATTTTTATGACGGCGTTCTTTTTATCGCTGTTAAGAGCGAATGTGATTGTGCCGCCGTCGGGCGTGAATTTTACGGCATTATCGAATAAATTGTATATAACCTGCGTGATAAGCGCGTTGTCGGCACTCACCGTCACATTTTCGAGACTGTCAAGCCCCAAAACACGTATATCACGGTCGTTGACTATTTTTTCAAATCCGAGAACCGTGTGGCAGATAAGAGACGACAGCTCCACATCATGCATTTCGGGTGTCAGCTTGCCCGCTTCGATTTTCGACATATTAAGCATCGCAACGACAAGGCGAGACAGACGCTTTACTTCATCCGACACAATACGCAGATATCTCTCTCGATCCTGTTCGGGGACTGTGCCGTCAAGTATGCCGTCGACAAAGCCCGAAATCGTGGTCATGGGTGTCTTTAATTCGTGCGACACGTTGGCTACAAAATTGCTTCGTGACTGCTCTATGACAGCGAGGTTATCCGCCATCGAGTTAAATTCCTCGGCAAGCTCCGACAGCTCCGAATATGTGTCAAGCCGGCTTATTCGTTTTGTAAAGTTGCCTTCGCCGTATTCTCGTGTAATCTCGGTGATTTTTTTGACAGGCTTTACGGTTCGAACGGACACTATAAGTGCACACAGGAACGATACAAGAACAGCCAGAAGACCCGTGAACAGTATCATTCTTACTAATTCCGTCGTATACGGAAGATAGACGCTTACAAGAGACTGCATGCAGACCGTATATAATCTGCCGCTCGGCGTATCAACCGGTGACACGGCGGTGAGCATCGATTCTTCCCCCAAAGAAGGCAATACAATGTCGTATGAATACACCACTCCGAAATCGGTGCTTGACGACAGAATATGCGACGGGAATGTAAGCGCGGCGTGCTTTTCGCAGACCTGTGTTTCACTGCCGCTGTCGGAGCATGAGATAACACTGCCGTCACTGTTTAATATCAGCGTAACGGCGGAGGATACGCGACTGTCGGAAACCACACTTGGGGACAGCTTATATTCCCCTGTATTATTTCCATTTCCATAGAAAAGATAAACGCTCTGAGCCAGGCTCAAAGCGTCGTCTGCCAAAGTGTTAAGCCTGTCATTTTTCCATATATTCACAAAAAAGAACATCAATGAAAACCCTGCGACAAGAACGCAGAAAAGCAGTGTCGCGGTCATCATGGTGAACAATCTTTTGAACATGCTCCCCGGGGGACGCTTTTGAAAAAGTTTCATATAGGCTCACCTTATTATTTACTGTACTGTTTATCAAATGTTTATCATAAATATTCCGAACAGAAATCAGTGCGTTTCAAACTTATAGCCGACCGACCATACGGTTTTAAGCTCCCATTTGTCGGATACGCCCTCAAGCTTTTCTCTGAGACGCTTAATGTGAACGTCAACCGTGCGGGAATCGCCGTAGTAATCAAAGCCCCACACTTCGTCAAGAAGCTGATCTCTTGTGAAAACTCTGTTGGGGTTGCTCGCGAGATGGAACAGAAGCTCCAGCTCTTTAGGCGGCGCGTCAACATGCACTCCCCTTACCTTAAGCTCATAGTTTGTTATGTTAACGGAGAGATTTTCATAGGAAACCTCTTTGGGTGATTCCACCGCAGGTGAACCCGCTCTGCGAAGAACGGCCTTTATTCGTGCGACAACCTCTTTTGCTTCAAACGGCTTAACGATATAGTCATCCGCACCGAGCTCAAGACCCAGAATTTTATCGAAGGTTTCGCCCTTTGCGGAGAGCATGATTATCGGCACATCGCTGTTCTGTCTTATTTTGCGGCAGACCTGCCAGCCGTCAAGCTTCGGCAGCATTATATCAAGCAGAATAAGCGCCGGTTTTTCGGAAACGACCGTGTCAACCGCAGTTATGCCGTCATTGACTATAACCGTCTGATATCCCTCTTTTGTGAGATAAAGACGGAGAAGTTCGCATATATTTTCGTCATCATCGACTATCATTATTTTTTCATTCATGAGCTATCCTCCGATTTTCGTTGTTGTATACAGAAGAAAACAGGGTCTTTGCTTTCGGCTCGACCCCGGTTTGATTATTTATCGAATGAAACAAGACTGAATCTGTCTTTTGACAGACTGTCGGAAACATTATATATTACACCGTCAATTCCGGCAATCTCGGTATCGACAACACTGCCGATTTTATCGAGTATTGCAACACATACCGTTTGTTTGTCGGTCTTGCTCCGGGCTGTATCGGCGACACTGTCGTCTGCCGATGTATCGGTGTCGGACAATATATCGCCCGATGAAGTATCTGTCGCGTTAAATGTGGGAGTGATAAACGATACAACACTTTTTACGGAATCGGGTACGGCGAGCATAAATACATTCATAATGTTGTCAACCTCACTGCTGACACCGAATGTCGAGAAAATGCCGGCTATTATCGACTGAGAAGAGGACACAAGCCCCTCAACGGCATCGGTAATTTCGGAATTTTTGGTTGATGTCGTGTTTTCGCCCTCTGTGCCCTGATGAATATTGAACACATAGTCACACACGGTAACCTTTCCGTCAACAACAGCCTGAACTGTAATTATGAGTTCTTCGACCGTTTTTGATGTATCAAGATAAACCTCGGTATAATAGTTGTTTTTGATGTTCTCGCCGTTTGCCATAATCGAAACGGAAACATTTTTGTCGTCGGTAAGATACGCCTTGGGCATAATCCATATTGACGAACGCTTGCCCGTGAGCTTTACGTCGTATTCGTAGACATCTGCGTAAAATTCGTCGTCTTCAAGGTCAAACACATCTGTTTTCATGGCGACCAGCTCGAACGCCTGAGAGAGTGTCATTGAGTCCTTGTCAACAACAACTCCGTTTTTGCGACCGATTGCGCTTAATACGCAGAAGGCGACGTCGTTTTTCTTGTCACTCGAATTGAGTGCGTCGTTAAGAGTTGAATTTGAAAGCGTAACGCCGTATTTCTTGCCGAGCAGAGCGGCGATATACGAAGTCTTGATTGACTCAAACGAAGCGTTGACATCCGTTGAAATGCCGAGCTTATTGAGTGTCATGACAGCAACAAGACGATATGTTTCATCGGATGAAGTGTCGACATCGACATCATAACCGGCACTCCACAGTGTGAGCTTCATTGCAGCCAGAATGTAGTCACTCAGTGACCCCGCACTGCCGTCGGGCAGCCACTTTTTTATGCTTGCGCTGTCAAGCCCCGAAAGAGTTGAGAGATAGTCGACAAGAACATCACCGAGAGCTTTTCCGGAGAGATTTGACGCGTCATAAGAGCCGGTCACAAGCACCGTATAAAGAGCCTGTGCCATGACCTTTTCGTCATTTGTGGGGTTTGACGGATAGGAAATGCCGAGCCCCTTGAAATAGTCTCTTACGAATGTGTCGCTGACATTTGCGGAAATAAGATTTGAACTGCTGTTGAGAACATCGACGAGATAAACATACCCGCTGCTTGCCGCACCCTGTTCAAGAGAATAGAGCGAACAGAAATAATCGACATCGTCGGCAAATGAATCCGCCGTTTCGGAATAGGGGTAATCGGGCACGGCGGAATAGTGAACATCCGACAGAACACCCGACAAGGCGGAAGTATTTTCGTTAAAAGAAATATCGGTCAGCCACGCATTGTTTGCAGTGTCATGCTGACTCTGTGTTTCGAAGGTAAACAAAGCCGCCGCCCTTGACACCGGCACACTGAGTGTGGCAGTCAAAAGCAGAAATGCGGATATTAAACTCAGTACAGCATGTTTCTTGTACAAGTGTGTTGCCTCCAAATCAGCGGTATGCATTCGGCTGAAAAATAACCGAAAACAATAGTTATTTATATAATATAACAGTGTCCGCAAAATGTCAATAACGCAAAATGCGAAAATCAGTCTTTTTTCACCGTAAACTCATAGACAGTTTCGGATGAATACTCCTCACCCGCTTTATAGAAGCACTGCGGGAATGAGGGATTATTGGGCGTATCGGGATAGAACTGTGTTTCAAGGCACAGTCC
Source organism: bacterium (assembly GCA_963625735.1). GTDB lineage: Bacteria > Bacillota > Clostridia > Oscillospirales > Acutalibacteraceae > RUG806. The sequence goes on along the minus strand of CAVFUV010000156.1, from coordinate 1,187 downwards.
GCCGCGTTTTATCATGGGAACGCCGTTTTTGCCGGGAGTACCCTTAAGGAAATTTCCGACATAGAACTGTACACCGGGCAAAGTTGTATAAACATTCATTTTTATTCCGCTTTCGGCACAGAAAACCTCGGCACACTCACGAAGAGTGCCTATTTCTCCGTTTACACAGAAGTTATGATCAAACCCGCCTGTAAGCTTAAGCTGCTCGCAGTCATCGTTTACGTGCTCGCCGATTTTGACAGTCTGTCTGAAATCAAAGGGAGTGCCTTCGACATCTCTGTTTTCACCGAGAGGAATGCTGAGCTCATTGACGGGTGTAAACTTATCGGCATTTATCTTAACCTCGTGGTCAAGAATATCACCCTCGCCGAAGCCCTTAAGGTTAAAGTAGGCGTGATTTGTAAGATTTATGAATGTATCACGGTCGGACACAGCCGAATACTCGATATCAAGCTTATTATCGTCTTTAAGTCTGAAAAGTACCTTTACCTTTGTTTCTCCGGGGAAGCCGCCCTGTCCGTCGGGGCTTGTGTACGAAAATTCAACCGCATCGCTGTCGACGACAATCGCATGCCATACGGCAAAGCTGAATTCCCCGCCGGAGTGAAGGCAGGTTACATCCTTTTCGTTTGCGACAAGCTCATAGTGTTTATTGCCGATATCAAAAGCCGCGCCGCCTATTCTGTTGCAGACGGGTCCGACCGTAGCACCCTGATAGTCGGACAGATTGAGATAATCTTCTACGGTGTCAAAGCCCAGAAGAACATCACGCATTTCGCCGTTTTTGTCTTCCGCGTAAAATGAATTGAGTGTCGCGCCGAGTGTCAGAATGTGTGCGCTGTACTCGTTGTTGTTTGAAATGATATACTTGAATATTTCGGTGCCGTCGGGCATAAAGCCGAAGGATTCTCTTTCAACGCTCATATAATTTACTCCGATTCATAAAAATTTTAGCTATGTTTCAGAACATACGGTATAATTATATCAAAGTGAGAATTTATGTCAAGCAGACAAAACCGCAAAAATGTATATTTAACCACGGTTTCGGAATATTTATAAACTTTATTTTTCGATTTGTGACACTTTTTCATTATTTGTCAATTGACTATGTTCGTGCTTTATTGTATAATACAATTCGTATGTACTTTTTTCATTAAAATTTCGTCACAGGCAAAGGGTGTATAGAC
>CAVFUV010000155.1:0-5431 GCA_963625735.1 bacterium | reverse complement strand
TCGTAACTGTTAGTTTTTTACGAACTTTATTTGTCCAAAAAACTTGACAGGTTCACATAATGAAGGAAAACGCTGAAGCGTTTTGGATTATAAAGCTTCGCAAAAATTAAAGTTGCACTCTCAAAATTCGGCTTTTATGTCTGCGAAGCCTATATAAATCCAAGGCACGCAGTATCTTCTGACATTGCTAATTGCTATTTGCTAATTGTTTTGCGAAGCTATATAAATCCAAGACACGCAGTGTCTTCCGACATTGTTAATTATTAATTGTTAATTGTTAATTGTCATGCGGAGCTTCACTGCTCCTTGCTCCTTGCTCCTTGCTAACTGATATAAAGTTTCTTTTAAGTGTCCGTTCACAGAATGTTCATAAAGTTATAACCCGCACGAAAAATTTATACCCATTTTCCTAAAAAGGCAAAAAAATTATGGTAAAACTGCACAAACGGAGATATGAAGATTGTATGAACTTGATAATTGACTAACTCGATTTTAAAGTGTACAATGACCGTGTCAGAAACGCAAATACCCAATAAATTTTTTGGAGTGCAAAAATTTTATGAAAAAGACAGCAAAGTTACTTTCCGTTCTCATGGCAATACTTATGGTTCTTTCCGTTCTGCCTGTTACGGCTCTTGCCGCAGATGCGGATATGACCGCTTCCGAAAAGAGAGTTGCTCTCTGGAAGTCCAACTACAGCTTCATGCTCGACACCGTTTATGACAACACAAACTATACAAGCTACAATTATGTTGACATAAACAAGAAGGCAATGAACCAGGAAATGACAGCGTACACCGTGCTTGCTCTTTATGATAACGCATGGTCAAACTACGCAACACGTGAAATCAACATCAACAACGCAAAGACACTTCTTCTTGCCATCATCGACAAGGCCGACTTCGATATAGACGACGGTTATGTTGACGAGTTTGTAAAGGCAGTTGAGGGTGCTAAGGACATCACAGAATTCGTTCAGAAGGTTGCCGATTATCTTAAGGTTGCAGAAGACGCAGAATGGCTTGCGGCCTTCAATAAGGTAGGCAAGGTTCTTGAGGTTGTTTGCAAGGTTGCCACAACTTATCAGACAGTAAGAGATCAGCTTATCGATGCTTATGCAAAGGTTCTCTCCGTTCGTCAGGCTAATGCCGCTTACCACGATTTCCTTCAGTATGTCGCCGATAATGCTTCCAACGAAAACCTTAAGGCAGCCGCTAATGAGCTCCTTACAACAATGAACGACGAACTTAAGGATCAGCTCCTTGCAGTTGTTAACGATTATGCAGCCGACACAGCTTTTGACGCTGTTGAGTCACTTGCAAGCGTAGCTATGGATTCCAATGTTTACACAGCAGCCGCTAAGAAGATTTATCAGGGCGGTTCCAAGTTCGCTGACATCATGTGGAACACAGGCGAAAGATACGGCTACATGGATGCTCTCCTCTGCTCCTATGACTATCAGGCTCTTGCGGCAGCATGGTCCAAGGCAGCTCTTGACGGCGACGACGCAGACAAGGCAGTTCGTTCATTCGCAATCGCAATCGCAGCCCGTGACGTATCGGAAGACGCTATCGTTGCTCTTAAGCAGTGCGAAGCAGACGGCGTTGTAGGCAAGATTAAGAATAAGCTCTATGGCACGGTTTATAACGACACAGAAGTTAACCAGGCAGCTCTTGACCTTATCTCCGGTGTAATGTTCGATGACGCTATCTCCGCAGACAAAAAAGTTGTTAACGGCCTCAAGATTTATTGCCCCGTATCGGTTGATATTACAACAAAGACAAATAACGTTCTTACAACAATCGCTGACGGTCTCCCCTCAACAACAGTTAATGATTACGGCGCATTCGCATCCGTATACTCAGACTATTCAGGCGAGTATCTCAAGGTTGCCTTCATGTTTGACAGCTACAGAGTAAAGCTCACAGGCACAGCGGAAGGCTATGTAACTCTTGTACTTGACGTATTCGCAAATGACGGCACAATCAATGACTGGTCCTTCACAGACGTTAAGGTAGAAAAGGGCGACATCATCGTATTCGATACAGACGCTACATTCTACACCTTCTCAAAGAAGAACTCCGCAGGTGTTGACAAGGTTAACTTCAACGACACATTCATAGAGTCCGAGCAGAAGGAAGTTACAGCTAAGGAAGTTGTCGACGCTACCGTAGAAGTTGGCAAAGAAGAAGCTAAGTCCTTCCTCGACAAGATTAAGGAATTCTTCCAGAACCTCTTCGCTAACCTCTTCAAGATCTTCAAGAAGTAATTTTCAAAGCGAAAAATAACAATTGACAACGGGCTGCCGTCCACAAAGCGGCAGTCCGCTTTTTCTATGGCTCAGAGAATACCGCAAAAACAAAAAAACACTGCCACAGGGATTTTGGCCTGCGACAGTGCATTTTTTTATTTTATCTGTTTATTGACTCAACCGGAGTAATAACCGGCTTGCCGTCCTTGTCAAGCAGAACGGTCATGCCGCCGCCGCTCAGGTCTCTGCTGAACAGATAGTTTATTCCGGTTTCGGTATCAACTAAAACTTTCGTACGAACATAGTAACCGCCCTGAGAATAAACCTTTATGAATCTTTTCTTTGACATAACAATTCTCCTCTTTTTTTAGCCACGCACTGACAGCGAAGTATTGGTTTCTCGCCGAAAAATCTCCTATATCTTTGTCCGAAAACCTCACAAGGTGACAGCCTTGCTTCGTTTCCGGGCTTCGATATGAAAAATTTTTCCCGGCTACGAAACTGCTTTGCATTTCAAAACAAAATATCAGAATAAGTGTTTAACTTACCTATATATAGGTAACCGTTGTGTGATACATTAGTCAAATTATCCTTCTTTATTGATTGGAGTTATAATCGGCTTTCCGTCCTTATCGACAAGCACGGTAAGCCCGCCTGTGTATCCGCCGTAATGATACAGATAGTTTACGCCTGTTTCTTTGTCAACCCAGATTTCAGAACCGGCAGTCGCCATGCCGCCCTGTGAGTATACTCTTTCAAATCTTTTTGTACTTTTGTCTGACATGATAAATCTCCCTGATTTTGTAATTTATTTTGTAATGCAACCTGATGAAATCGGCTAAGATAAATGAGAGTGAAACAAAGAGTGGAGTGTGGAGTTGCTTTGCGATAGACATCAGCTTATAATCCGGGACACGCAGAGTCTTCCTTAGCCACCGGTCACCGGATACCGGATACTGACCGCTCTTTTTCATTACTCATTGCTTCTTGCTAACTTTTTTCTTGTCCACTGCCTCACCGATACAAAGTCCTATGCACAGTCCGACGCTCAGCCATAGCGCGAGATTGTCGAGCCAGCATCCCAAAGCGACACCGACAAGCACGCCTACGCATACGCCGAGAGCCGTAGCTGTGTTTGATTGCTTCGGTTCGGATTGTTGTGCTTCAGTGTTTTCTTCCGATTGTTCTTTTAACTTGTTTTCATTCTCGTCCATGGCCTCGTACCTTCTTTTTTAATAAATTGCCGCGTCACGAATTGTCGCTTCGCCCGCCGATTCTGTAATTTCAAATGTGAATGTCTTTGCGTTTTCACACCCGAGATCTTCAAGCGGAACAATACGCTTGTGACCTACGCAGTTGCTTCTGTAAATTTCTCTGCCATCCGCCTTAATCACGAACTCACGAATATGCTGACCGTCTGTGATATTTTCTCTCACGACAAAATATTTCGCCTTCTTGCCGTCCGGAACGTTGAGCGTAACCGTATTCTTTTTGTCGGACACAATATCGAGCGGTGTTGAGAACGTATCCTTAATCAGCCTGCCGAAATCGATAAACTGCTGTTCGTCCTTGAAATCGCCGTCCCTTGAAATTGCCATGCCCATAAGCAGATTTGAGTTCCTGCCGACGGAACGAATGTAGCAGTCAAGAAGATGCTCGGGCGAAAATACAAGGTCGTCCTCTCCCTCACGCCATGCCCAGCCGCCGCCGAACGCTTTATTGCTTCTGTTCGGCATATCGGTTTCCGCGGGACGGTAAAATACGCCGTCGGGGTCGCCCTCGCCTGTCTTTTCGTTTGAAACGGTGCCGTCAAAGTGCATTCCCTCGCCGTCGGTTGTCGCCCAGCAGTTTACGGGTGCAAGCCCGTTTTCGTTGCCGACCCATCTTAAGAGTGACGGATGCTCGGGAGGCCCCTGGAAGCACACCGCATGCGGCTGATATTTTTTTATAAGCGGGAATATGTTCGGCCCGCCCTTTTCCGCGGGGATAATTCCGCCGTCAAACCATATTTCAAACAGGTCGCCGTACTGCGTCCATAGCTCCGTTACCTGCTTTTCAACGTGGCTTACATAGTCACGGTATTTTTCCGAAAAATAATCGTGTCTGACCTCGTCATTGATATCATAATAGCCGTTGCAGCCGGTTGAATAGTAAAATCCGGGCTTGAGTTCGTATTTTTTGCACGCCTCTATAAAGTCACGGCAAATGTCGCCCTTGCCGTCCTTCCATTTTAAGGAGCGTGTGCAGTAGTCGTTTTCGGCTGTCTGCCACAGTGAAAATCCGGTGCAGTGATTTGCCACAAGAATGGCATATTTCGCACCGAGCTCGTATGCGCTTCGTACCCACTGCTCGGCATCAAGGTTTGTGGGGTTTATAATTTCCGGGGCAAGCTGAGTGCGGACTGCACCTGTCTTGAATGCCTTAAACTCGGGGTTGTAGATTTCAACGCAGTAGTGAATAAGAACGCCAAGCTCGCAGTCCTGCCATGCCAGAAGCTCGGGTGTCGGTTTTGCGATATTGTACATAATCTTTCCTCTCCTGAAAATATTTTTCTCCAATTTGATTGTAGCAGAAAAAAACAGTGCGGTCAACTGTCGAAAAAAAATTAAATTTACTGTTGACAAATTAAAGAGGCTGCGTTATAATCCTATTAACCTACAAGGTTGGTGGATAAAAGTGAGTAGGGAGCAAGGGGAGCCCGAGCCGCAGGCGAGGGCACAGTCGCTACGACGCCGCTATGCGGCGGAGGAGCGAACCGCTGCGACGAGCTTTGCGAGGAGCGGCACCGCCGGCTCGGATAGCGAGACGGCGGCAATATTGCCGTAAGAAGCGTCAGCGTATTACGGCAAGAATTGCACTCACGGCTACGAAGCCGCAGGCAGCCGTTCGGAATGCGACTTCCGGGATATACGGCAAATTTGCCTTTTGTTCAGAGTAAAGGAATGTCGCTGACGAACGGCTCAGCTCCGCCTACGGCAACAGCCCGGCAAGGCTAAAAAAAGTCCACAATCAGCGAAGCTCACTGCACACAGCAAACGGAAAAACTCAGCAATGCCGTAAAAGATTATCTTTTGCGAAGCTATATAAATCCAAGACACGCAGTGTCTTCCTCTGTCACTGACACCTGACCCCTGACCCCTGACCCCGGGCCACTGACCCCTGGCCCCTGACCCCCGGCCC